>JASFGZ010000155.1:0-9100 GCA_050123495.1 Desulfobacterales bacterium | reverse complement strand
ACGAACACTGCACTTCCCCCGGCGGCCTGCTTTTATAACACAACGATGACTGCACAAGTTGCATTTGATCTTTTGGTCTTCCAAAGGTTCATATAAATAAGCTTCCATCGGGGAATCACTCCATAATCATTATTATCAGGGGATTTGCATTTTATGCGCACAAAATCTGCTCTGAATAAGGATTTTTTTAACACGCAACGCGTAACCCGCAACACGAATTAGCGCCCATTATTCCACTATTCCCTTATTCCAACATTCCAGTTTGAGGCGCAGCCTCTTTTTATCCCGTTGCCACCCCGCTCGTATTGCGGGCTTCATATCGCATCGTCAGGGGGCGGGTTCGTAATCTCGGGACCAGCGTCACCACCATCCCGGCAAAGGCGCCGAACGGGCAACGCTGAAGAATTTTAGATTGTTCCAGGCTGGTTGCAATCTTTCCGGTATTTGCCGATTGAGACGGCAGCTGACATACCGTCCGCCAGGATATCGGGACATGGCCTAATATCTTGCGGATTTTTTGTTTGAGTTCCCAGACACTGAAAAATTGCGCATGGTTATAAATGGTCGGGGCAAACATGCCCTTGACGCGGCGCTGGATGCTTTTGATGGCGTAACGGTTCAACACGCCGATAAAGATTCGATCTTTGGCCACCCGGCAGGCTTGTTCCAGTGCTTTTTGAGGGTCATCGACAAATTCCAGGGTGGTAAAAAGGCAGGCATAGTTAAAGGAATTATCGTCAAAGGGAAGATCTTCGGCATAGCCCCGATAGAGGTCAGCGCGGTTAGCGACATTTTGGGAAGCGATATCAAGCATGTAGGTCGAGGGATCCAGCCCGGTTACCCTCAGTCCCATTTCTAGAAAAGCAAGCAGGCATGCCCCGGTCCCACAACCGATATCCAGCACGGATTCGCCGCGCATGGGTTGCAGCAACGTCCGCATCAGCCGGGTTTCAAGCTCAAAGGCAATTTGGGACTCCGGCTTTTTAAACCACTGCTCGTAAGCGATGGCATCTTTGAAATCGAAGACATAACCCATGAAAGGTAATTTAAGTAAAAAATCGGACTTTTTCAAGAAAAGAAAATCAAAATTCGATGGCAGGCTGCCGCAAAAAGATCAATTGGGCGTTTAGCGCTCAATTAGGGTATCCGGCTCTGAATTAGCGCTCGTCCGAGAGGGACTTTTCTTTTTCCGCCGGGGCTGTCTTTTCTTTTTGGAGGCAGATTCTTCAGAATCTGCTGAAGTTTGGGACGCCACCTTTTTGGGATCAGCGGGACCAAAACCGAAAAAAGCGCCGGGAAACGTGCGGGGTTTGGTTTTCTTTGACGATGGCTGCGCTGGGGCCCTCTGCCTTTGACGGCCCTGGCTCCGTCTCCTTCCTGACTTTCTGATACGAGATCTGCGCTCTGCCGCAATCGGTTTGGACTTATCTGCCACGTACCAGTCGTTTTCGGGCCAGACCACGGGAATTTTATACCCCAGCATTTCCTCCAGGGGTTCCAGATGATAGACGTAGTCTTCACATGCCAGCGCAACGGCTTTGCCGGTCTTTCCCGCCCTGGCAGTCCGGCCAATCCGATGAACGTAATTTTCGGAATCCTGAGGCAGATCATAATTAATCACATGGCTGATATCCTCTACATGAATGCCGCGGGAGGCCACATCGGTGGCAACTAAAATTTTGATTGCACCTTTTTTGAATTGGGCCATCAGCCGGAAGCGTTTGCGCTGGGGCAAATCACCGGTGATTTTTTCGGCCGGCCAGCCGTTACCTTTAAGCTTTCTGGTCAGCCAATCGACGCCTACCTTCGTATTGACAAAAATGAGCATCCGGCTCCATTCTTCTCTTTTGAGCAGGCCTAACAACAAATGCAGCTTCTTCTCCGAGCCGACATGAAACAGCCGTTGCTCGATACCTTCCACGGTGATGGACTGGGGCGTAACCGATATAAACTCGGGTAGATTCATGTATTCATATGTCAGCTCCATAACCCGATACGAAAGGGTTGCTGAAAAGAGCATGGACTGTCGTTTCTCATAAGGGGGGAGTTTGCGGAGAAGATAGCGCATATCGTTGGTAAACCCCAGGTCAAACAAACGGTCCGCTTCATCGATCACCAAAATTTTAATACCCTCGGTTTTAAAAATGCCCTGCTTGTAGTAGTCAATGATACGCCCGGGTGTACAGATAACAACATCTACCCCCCGGCGCAGTGTTTCAGCCTGGCGCTTATAATCAACGCCACCGACAACTTCAGTCAGGCTTAAATCCGTGTGGCGACACAGGGCGCGGGCTTCCTCGTATGTCTGATGGGAAAGTTCGCGGGTGGGCGCGATGATAAGCGCCGAAGGCAAACGCGAGTCGCGTTCAGAAAGCATCATAATGCGGGTGATGACGGTGACCAGAAAGGCTGCCGTTTTCCCGGTGCCGGTTTGGGCCTGGCCGGCAACATCACCGCCGGCCAGCGAAATGGGCAGCGTTTGCGCTTGTATCGGTGTGCAATATGTAAAACCGGCTTCGCTCAGCGCCGAAAGCAGCTCGGCCGGCAAAGCAAACTCGTCAAATCGTTTTTGGGTTAGAAACTCCGGTTTATCAGCCCGGGGATACGGGGTCGGTGATTCAGATGTTTCGGACATGGTGTTCTAATCAATCTCTAATATGTGAACGATAGCATATCGGTTGTTGCCTTTGCGAGATTATACACACGTATTCGGGTGTTTTGCAAGAAGGGAGCGTTCTGTTTGAATTAAGTTACGCTGTATGCTAACAGAAGACGCATTCGCTTCGCTCACGCACTACTGGAATAATGGTATGAAAGAATTCTTCAAAGTTACGGATTTAAAAAAGGTTATAGAATACCGGGCAGAATTTCCGCAGGTCCAGACAGAAGAAATTCCGCTGGTGGAAACGGTTGGGAGAATCCTGGCAGAAAATATTTTTGCGGATGTCGATCTGCCGGACTTTCCACGGGCCATTGTTGACGGTTATGCGCTTCAGGGCGCCTCTACCTTTGGCGCCAGCGAAGGCAACCCGGCTTTTCTTACCGTCACCGGCAGCGTCGCCATGGGAGAATCACCGGAGATTACCATTGGCCCCGGGGAGGCGGTTCGCATCGCTACCGGTGGAATGTTACCGCAGGGTGCGAATAGTGTGGTCATGATTGAACACACCGAAGCCATTGACGATGCAACAATCGAGGTCTACCGGAGTGTCGCCCCCGGACAGAATATGATTGCAATCGGTGAAGATATTAAAAATAAATCACGCATGCTGATGCAGGGACAAACGATTCGGCCTCAGGAGGCCGGACTTTTAGCAGCTTTGGGAAAACAAACCGTGACTGTTTTCCAAAGACCGGTTATTGGTATTATTTCCACCGGAGACGAAATTATACCGATCACTGAAGCGCCAACTCTGGGACAGATACGCGATATCAATACCTATACCCTTACGGGACTCATTCATGAAGCCGGCGCGCAGGCGGTCTCATTCGGGATCGTACGCGATGATTTTGAAACTCTGTTTGAAAAATGCAAGCAGGCCCTTGACCAATGTGATATGATTTTAATTTCCGGCGGCAGCTCGGTCGGCGCCCGCGACTTTACCGTTGATGTGCTTTCCGCCTTGCCGGATGCAAAAATACTGGTCCACGGCATATCCATCAGCCCCGGCAAACCGACCATTTTGGCAAAAGTCCAAAACAAAGCGGTCTGGGGAATGCCCGGGCATGTGGTCTCATCCATGATCGTATTTTCAAGGGTGGTCAAGCCGTTCGTTGAACATTTCAGCGGGCAAACCCGTAAACCAGAAAAAGAACACCGGATAAGCGCCATTCTCAGCAGAAACCTGGCTTCGACCCAGGGCCGGGTTGATTTTATTCGGGTTCGCCTTCGCCGGGAAGAAGGTCGGCTATGGGCGGATCCGGTGCTGGGCAAATCAGGCCTTATCAGCACCATGGTCCTGGCCGACGGTTTGCTCGAAATCGATATCAATACCGAGGGACTGGATAAGGGGGATAGGGTAAAAATTATACCACTTTAAGGATCTTATCTGGGCCTACAAGTCCATTGCGTCCAGCTTAAATAAATTTACTATCTGCTAGATTGGTTCTATTGGTTTTATTGGTTAACCATAGGAGTCCGGTGCTTTTAACCAATTAAACCAATTCAACCAATGAAACAAATTAAACGGCTGTTGAAAGCCTCAAAGTTTGCTTCTCATTAAATACAACTGTTAGGACATATATATGAGCTTTAAACGTAACATCTATCTAAAAATGAAAACCCTGCAAGAGGCCCGGGAGATTCTCTTTCAGACGTTTTCCAATTTACCCTCTCTTCCTAACGAAGAAATTTCAGTCCCGGAAGCGGTCGGTCGCGTTCTGGCGACGTCGGTGACCGCCCAACTTTCCTCGCCGAATTTTCATCTGGCAGCCATGGACGGGCTGGCTGTAAAAGCGGAAATCACCTTTGGTGCAACCGCAGCCGCACCCAAGGAGCTGACTGTCGGCCGGGACGCATTTTATGTCAATACCGGCCATGTTCTGCCAGAAAATACAGATGCGGTCATAATGGTCGAAAATGTCAATGAACTGGATGAAGGGCATATCGAGATTGAAGCCCCGGCCTTCCCCTGGCAAAATGTTCGCAGGGTCGGCGAAGACATTGTCGCCACCGAACTTCTTTTCCCCCAAAATCATGTGATCACGCCCTATTGTGTCGGCGCCCTGCTATCCGGGGGCGTTTTTAACGTAACGGTCAAAGCCAAACCGAAGGTGCTGATTATACCCACCGGGTCAGAACTGGTTGACTGGCGCAAAATTGAGCTTGATGACTTCAAGCCGGGACAGGTACTGGAAACCAATTCATATGTTCTGGGTAAGCTTATTGAAAAATGCGGGGCCACCTTTATGCGGCACAAGATGGTGGTCGACAATGTTGAAAAGATCAAGCAGGCGGTCACAGCAGCAGTAAAGTCTGATTATCAGCTGATCCTGATTTTAGGCGGGTCTTCGGCCGGATCTGAAGATTTTGCCAAAACCGCAATCGTTGATCTGGGTAATATTCGGGTGCATGGCGTAACGATCATGCCCGGCAAGCCGATTGTCATCGGAACAGTGGAAAATAAACCGGTCTTTGGAATCCCCGGCTACCCGGTTTCGGCCATTATTGCCTTTGAACAGTTTGTCCAACCGCTGATATACGCTCTGCTGGGCCAACCCGAGCCGGTAAAAGAAACGATTGATGTCCAACCCACCAAAAAAATTGCCTCCAAGCTTGGCGTGGAAGAATTTGTGCGCGTAAAGCTGGGGGAAGTGGGCGGCCGCATCGTGGCCACGCCGCTGGCCAGGGGAGCCGGCACCATCACCTCTATTACCGAAGCCGACGGCATCATCCGCATACCGAATCATGTGGAGGGTCTCAATGATGATGAGATCGTCCCTGCGGAACTTCTTCGCCCGCTGACGGCCATCCGCCGGACAATCGTCATCGTAGGAAGTCATGATAATTCTCTGGATGTGCTGGCCGATCAGCTCAAGGCCGCTCACAGTGAATTAACCCTGTCCTCAAGCCATGTGGGAAGTATGGGGGGGTTGATGGCCATCAAACGCGGCGTCTGCCATCTGGCCGGCACCCACCTTTTGGATACCGAAGATGGGTCTTACAATTTATCTTACCTAAAAAAATACCTGCCGGACACAGCGATCAAACTGCTCCATCTGGTCCAACGCGATCAAGGTCTGATCCTGAAACAGGGCAACCCCAAAGGGATTAAGGGTATAGAAGATCTTGCCCGCCACGACGTTTCCTTTATCAACCGGCAGGTCGGTTCGGGTACGCGAATTCTGTTGGACTATAAATTAAAGCAGATGGGTATCGACGCGGCTGACATTAATGGGTATCAAAATGAAGAATTCACCCATATGGCGGTGGCCGTATCTGTGCTAAGCGGTGCAGAGGATGCCGGGTTGGGGATTTATGCAGCGGCCAGAGCCCTAGGTCTTGATTTTATACCGGTCGTCACCGAGCAATACGATCTGGCGATTCCCCATGAGTATTTTGACACCCAACCCCTCCAGATCCTGCTTGAAATCATAAATAGCCGTATATTTAAACAGCGTGTGGAAGCGCTGGGTGGATATAATTCGCAGAATACTGGAGAGATCATCGACGTATAGTTTTATAAAAATGCAGCTCTCAAATTTTTTTAGCGCAGCAAACAAATTCGAAACACAAAGCACGAAATCCTAAACAATTTTTATTAAATTTCCATCATAAATAGTTATCAAATTCAAGAAATATGACTACACTAGAGGCGATTTTTCTGGGTATCATCCAGGGATTGACCGAGTTTTTGCCGATCAGCAGCTCGGGTCATCTGGTGTTATTTCAACAATTATTCGGGCTTAAAGAGGCCGAACTGTTTTTCGATGTCTGTGTCCACCTGGGTACACTGGCGGCGGTAGTCGCTGTCTTCCACCGGGAAATACGAAATATTATGGCGGCTCTGTTTGGACTTGTTTCTTTGGCGGGACAAAAAGAACCAATCTTGCAGCAGATTGAATCCGATCCGGAATTAAAAATGGCATTGCTCATCGTTGTCGGGTCTATTCCCACCGCCGTAATGGGGCTGATGTTTCACAGCATCGCCGATCAGCTGTTTTCATCGTCCTTTTTCACCGGCCTGATGCTGATGGTGACCGGATTGCTTTTGTGGCTCACCCGCCGGGTCAAATCCGGCAACGCGGGGGCCGGTATCGAAGGTTTTTCCAGAACCAAAGCGTTTATCATCGGAATTGTACAGGGATTGGCGATTGTCCCCGGTATTTCCAGATCCGGTTCAACCATCAGCATCGGCCTGCTGCTGGGGATTAATCGCGAAATGGCGGCCCGATACTCCTTTTTGCTCGCCATACCTGCGATTGTCGGGGCCGGCGTGCTGAGCTTTAAAGACGGTTTGTCCCATACGGATCCGGCGATTCGACTTTCACTGTTGGGTGCTGCCGCGGCTGCGCTTGTCGGCTACGCTGCCTTAAAAGTGCTGCTTCGTATGGTTAAAAAGGGACGCCTGTATGTGTTTGCACCCTATTGCTGGCTGATCGGCATTCTCGCCATTCTGTTCAGCTGGTAACTGGATGCTGGATACAGGGATCCAGCCAATTTATTCCTTTCCAATCCTTCAATTCTTCAGGTGTCAGCCGTCTGGCCACCGTTACATTTGCTTAATTGGTTTAATTCGTTCGATTGGTTCGGCTTAAGCCAAACAATTCAACCAATAAAACCCATCAAACCAATCGAACAAGTCCTTGAACCCTGAACCTCTGAACCCGGAATTCCCCTTGTGCAGAAGCTACTGCAATGATAAAAGAGTCCACTTTGCGCCAAGAAATCTGAAAATAGGTATGCATCCAGCTGATAAAAAAATATTTGCGACGCTTTTCTTTGCGGTATTTGCCACCGTTACCGGTATGGGAATTGTGGTGCCCCTGCTGCCGGTTTACGCCCATGAACTGGGCGCCAGTGGTTTTTACATCGGGATGATCTTTGGCTCCTTTGCCCTGGCCAGGACATTTTTTTTGACATACTTTGGCCGGCTTTCAGACCGAAAAGGACGTAAACCGCTGATCCTACCTGGACTTTTGACCTATACGCTCATCTCACTGGGATTTATTTTTTTCAAAGAAGTCAATGCCCTCATTGTTTTGAGATTTTTTCAGGGAATTGCCTCGGCCATGCTATTGCCCATCATCCAGGCCTATGTCGGTGATATTACACCTCCCGGAAAAGAAGGGTTCACAATGGGACTGTTTAATATGTCCATGTTTTGCGGTTTAAGCATCGGGCCATTTTTGGGCGGCGTCATCCATGACCGTTTCAGCCTGCAAACCTCTTTTGTATGCATGGGGCTATTGGCCCTGATCGGATATTTTTTGTGCCAATTTTTGTTACCCCCCACCGGCTCGGAAAAATATATCACCAGCGGAAAAGTTCCTCGCCGATGGAAACGACTATTTTTGGATCGAGATATCGCCAGTATTTCTATTTTCCGATTCTCCCATATTCTGTGTATCGGAATTGTCTGGGCCTTTTTGCCGCTGTTTGCAAAATTAAAGTTTTCCGCCACAAGCTCCGCCATCGGCATATTAATCATGCTGGGTGTGCTTGTCAGCGGGGTACTCCATGTGCCCATGGGGCTGTTGGCGGACAAAATCAGCAAACGCTGGATGGTGGTTGCCGGCGGCCTGATCGTTGCGTGCGCCATGTTCTCATTTGTATGGGTGCAAGGCTTCTGGGGGCTGGTATGGGCCAGTATTTCTTTTGGAATCGGCGGGGGCATTTCGCTGCCGGCATTAATGGCAATTGCCGTTTTTAAAGGCAGCGAAACCGATTCGATGGGATCTGTGATGGCAATTTTAACACTGGCGCACAGCCTGGGAATGTTTGGGGGATCATTAATCGGCGGTCTAATGATGGATTTATTTCAGTTGCGAGCTGCCTTCCCACTGGGCGCAACTATTATGATAATAACCGTTGCCGTCTTCTTGTTTAGTATAAGCCCCCGGAAGAGATTATCCAGGTGTTAAATTGACATCAAACATACTTGCATTACATTAGATCAAAACAAGTTAGGGCTTCGCCCTGATTGGAATGGTGGGCACAAAGTGAAGCTTAAGCGCTATGCTGGAATATTGGATACGCAATGTAGCTTTTGTGCTATAATGTGTCTTAGGATCCTGAAATATTGGATAAATGGTAAAATCCGGCTTTACTATAAAATTTAAAATGGATTATATCCTTTGAAAAGCCATTATTCCATCATACCGTTATCCTGATAGTCCACAATTGAGGTAAAACGAATGCCTCAAAAAATAGCTAGTATTTTATTTAGTTTTAGAAGTTCCGTAACATTTAAGTGGAAGTATCTATGAGTAACAAACGGGATTATTACGAAATTTTGAGTGTGGGCCGGAATGCCAGCGACGACGAATTAAAAGCAGCCTACCGCAAACTTGCCTTAAAATACCATCCGGACAGAAATCCAGACGACAAAACAGCTGAAGAAAAATTTAAAGAAGCTGCTGAGGCTTACGAGGTCCTGCG
>JASFGZ010000154.1:0-9101 GCA_050123495.1 Desulfobacterales bacterium | reverse complement strand
AAAACCGTTGCCGTTTTAGGGCTGGCTTTTAAAAAGCACACAAATGACATGCGCGATGCATCCTCAATTAAAGTCGTTGAGGCATTACTGGGCAAAGGCGTCTCCCAGATCAACGCCTACGACCCCCTGGCCAATGAGTCTGCCCAACAAGAGTTTGACCCTTCAAAGAACATTCTGTTTGAAAAAATAAAATATTTTGATTCCGCCAGGGAAGCAATCGAGGGAACTCAGGCCCTTTTTATTTCTTCTGATTGTGAAGAATTCCGGGGATTTTCACGAACCATCGAAGACACCGTAAAACCGCCCTATTTGATCATGGACGGGCGCCGCATGATTCCGGATTACGAAGAATTGGTGGCCAGACATTATTCGTATCTTGCTGTCGGCTCTGTAGCCAAGATACCGCAATAAAGATTTTGCAAATATCTCCTAAGATTTGATGCCTTAATGAAATAAAACCACGTTTTTTGACGTGGTTTTTTTTAAAACGAAAAGGAACTAAACGCTATGAAAGGAATTATTTTAGCAGGGGGTTCTGGATCCAGGCTTTTCCCGGTAACCCGGGGCGTCAGCAAGCAACTTTTGCCGGTCTACGATAAGCCCATGATTTATTATCCGTTGTCGGTATTAATGCTGGCCGGCATCCGTGAAATTCTTGTCATTTCGACCCCGGAAGACCTGCCCATATTCAAGCGGGTGCTTAACGATGGCTCTCAACTGGGATTGGTGTTATCGTATGAGGAACAACCCCGTCCGGAAGGTTTGGCCCAGGCGTTTATCATTGGAGAAAAATTTATTGGAAGCGGAACGGTATGTCTCATTCTGGGCGATAATATCTTTTACGGACCGAATCTCAGCAAAATGCTTGCAGGGGCCGTCTGTCTTGATAAAGGCGGCTTGATTTTCGGTTACATGGTAAAAGACCCCGAACGTTATGGGGTGGTGGATTTTGATTCCAGCGGCCAAGTTCTCGGAATAGAAGAAAAGCCCCCCAAACCTAAATCCAACTATGCCGTGACGGGCTTATATTTTTACGATAATTCTGTCATTGAAATTGCCAAAAGCCTGAAGCCTTCGAACCGCGGCGAACTCGAGATTACGGATGTCAACATGATCTACTTGCGTCGGGGAGATCTCCAGGTCGAACTTTTAGGGCGAGGGTATGCCTGGCTGGATACCGGCACCCATGAAGCCCTGCAACAGGCGGCCAGTTATGTCCAGGCGATTCAGGAACGGCAGGGGTTTAAAATTGCCTGTATTGAAGAGATTGCCTACCGCCAGGGATACATAACCAGAGACCAGCTTCAAAACTTGGCAGCCGATCTGGCCCAAAACGACTACGGACAGTATTTGATGGAAATTGCAAATGATGTCGAGTAGCCTGATTTCGCAAGCTTCCCATTTTCAATCATAAGCTTTTAAACGTCTTGTCTCCTCTGAATTTTTGCTATTCTCCCATCTTTTCTGGCCATGAATGTATTTCCTTGACACTATGGCTGATTCTGATTAATTATCTTTTCTTTACCTTAAATCCTATTTTGGAGGAATGAATGGATTATAAAAAGACCCTTAACCTTCCGAAGACCAGCTTCCCGATGAAAGCGAATCTGTCGAAACGTGAACCGGAACAGCTCAAAAAATGGGAAGAAGCGCGTTTGCACGATCAAGTCAGGAATTCTTCAAAGGGCCGAGAACAATTTATTTTGCATGACGGCCCCCCTTATGCCAACGGCAATATACATATCGGGACGGCATTGAACAAAATATTAAAGGACATCGTCGTTCGATCAAAACAGATGGCAGGTTATGATGCTGTTTATGTGCCGGGATGGGACTGTCACGGGCTTCCAATCGAACATAATGTGGATAAAGAGATCGGAGAGAAAAAGAAAGACCTGACTTTGGCAGAAGTCCGACGGCTTTGTAGGGCCTATGCTGAAAAATTTATCGATATTCAACGCGATGAATTTAAAAGACTAGGTGTTATGGGGGAATGGGAAGATCCTTATTTAACAATGAACTATGTATATGAATCCATTATCGCCCGGGAGTGCGGAAAGTTTGCACAGGACGGAAGTTTGTTTCGAAGTAAGAAACCCATCTATTGGTGTTTTAACTGTCAAACAGCCCTTGCAGAGGCGGAGATCGAATATCAGGACGAATCGGCACCGTCGATTTTTGTAAAATTTCCGATGAAAGATGATCTCGGCAAAGACTATCCGGAATTAAAGGGCAAAGCGGTATATGTCGTGATCTGGACCACCACGCCCTGGACGCTTCCGGCGAATCTGGCCATTGCACTGCATCCTGAGCTAGAATATGTGGCCGTAGATGCGGGAAATAATGAAGTTTTCATACTGGCGCGCGAACTGATGGAATACAGTATGCAAACCTTCGGCATCTCGGATTATGCAGTTATCGTCGAGGTCGATCCGAAATCCCTTGAGCACAAACGCAGCCGCCATCCGATGGTGGATCGGGATTCCCTTATCATCCTGGGCGACCATGTCACTTTGGAAGCCGGCACCGGCTGTGTTCACACCGCACCCGGCCACGGCCGCGAGGATTACGAAGTGGGCCTAAAATATGATCTGGATGTATATTCACCGGTGGATGACAACGGGTGTTTTACCGATGATGTCGCGTTTTTCCGGAAACAATTTGTTTTCGATGCCAACGAAAATATCAATAAAAAACTCAATGAAATCGGAGCCATGGTTGCCGAAGGCAGCATCGAACACAACTATCCGCATTGCTGGCGGTGCAAGGAGCCGGTTATTTTCCGGGCAACGCCGCAATGGTTCATTTCCATGGACAAGACCGACCTGCGCCGCAATTCCCTGGAATCCATCGATACGGTAAACTGGATTCCTCACTGGGGTCGCGATCGAATTTACGGCATGATTGAAAATCGTCCGGACTGGTGTGTTTCTCGGCAACGGGCCTGGGGGGTTCCCATCACTATTTTTTATTGCCAGGACTGTGAAGCAATTCTGCTGGATCAAAAGATTATGGAAAAGGTCTACGCTCAATTTGAACAGCACGGGGCAGATATCTGGTTTGAAGAGGATATTTCTTATTTTTTACAGGATGACGTTAAGTGTTCATCTTGCGGCAGCAAAAACTTTGTCAAAGAGAATGACATACTTGACGTCTGGTTTGATTCAGGGGTGAGCCATGCGGCCGTGCTGGAGCCCAGAGAAAACCTGCGATGGCCGGCGGATCTGTATCTGGAGGGCAGTGACCAGCACCGGGGCTGGTTTCACAGCGCACTCCTGACCGCTGTGGGTACCCGCAAACAGGCACCTTACAAGGCCGTGCTAACCCACGGCTTTGTTGTCGACGCCGATGGCAGAAAAATGTCTAAATCGCTGGGGAATGTCGTGGCTCCCATTGAAGTGATCGACAAATATGGAGCTGAAATCCTGAGGTTGTGGGTGTCGGCAACGGATTACAGAGAAGATATTCGGATTTCAGAAAATATTTTAAAACAGTTGAGCGATGCCTACCGGCGGATCCGAAATACCAGCCGGTTTATGCTCGGCAATTTGTTTGACTTTGATCCGGCCACCGATGAAGTCGTTTACGAGGCAATGCCGGAAATCGACCGGTTTGCACTTCACAGACTGCAGCGTTTGGTGCAAAAGACGCTCGCTGCATATGATACCTATGAGTATCATATTATCTATCATGCCCTATATAATTATTGCACGCTTGATCTTTCTGCTTTTTATCTGGATATCCTCAAAGACAGGTTATATACCTCCCCGCCGAACTCCGGAGCACGTAAAAGCGCTCAGACTGTTATGCATATTTTACTGGACTCGCTTGCGCGCTTAATGGCGCCGCTGCTTCCCTTTACGGCCGAGGAAATCTGGGAACATATGCCAAACAGCAGCGGCAAAGCGCCAAGTGTCCATCTTACATCGCTGCCCGAGGCCAACAGCAAATGGGAAAATGAAGGCCTGGCGAAACAATGGGGAAAAATTTTAGACGTGCGCGCAGAAGTCACCAAGGCGCTGGAAGAAGCCCGGGCCGCAAAGCAGATTGGCCACCCTCTTGATGCCGCGGTTACCATTTCACTTAAAGCCGATGATTATAGCGCGTTGCAACCATATGCCGGCGATTTAAGATCCATTTTCATCGTTTCAAAGGTTTCTCTGCTGAAAGATGAAAAAATAGATGGCGCTTACGAGAGTGAAAATGTAGAAGGTCTATTCATTCGAATCGGAAGCGCGCCCGGTGAGAAATGTGAACGCTGCTGGATCCATGAAATTACTGTGGGCAGAGATAGCGAACATCCATCCATTTGCAGGCGTTGCCAGAAGGCGCTGGCCGAGATGTCATAAAAGGTCCAATTGCTGAAAAATAAATATATCAAACTGCTAATTTTTGCCGGAATTATCGTTTTGCTGGATTTGTTCACCAAAGCACTTATCTTGCGTTACGTTTCTTTTAATCAGACGATTCCCGTCATGCAGGGTTTCTTCAATATCACCCATATTCACAATCCGGGCGGCGCCTTTGGTCTCCTGGCTAATCTGAATCCAGCCTTGCGAAGCATTATTTTTATTTTTATTTCATCTTTGGCCGTGGGTTTAATTTTTTATTTTTATAAAAAAACACCGCCGAATTATCCCTGGCTGGCGGCTGCATTTGCGCTGATTTTTGGGGGTGCCATCGGAAACCTGATCGACCGCCTGCGCTTTGGCGTCGTAATCGATTTTCTTGACTTTTATATTGGAAACCTGCATTGGCCTGCATTTAATATTGCCGACAGTGCGATCTCCGTTGGAATAGGGATATTTGTGCTTCATCTATTGTTTAAAAAAATGCCGGAATAAATTTCCAGCTTCTGGGTTCTATCTACTGGCCTCTGGTCACTGGTTCCTGGCCGGTGAATTTAGTCGATTCGCTAAATGGTCGATTGGTCAAATAGTTTATCTTTCGTTAATTCGTCAGATAGTTAAATGGTTAATTGGTTACAGGGTTTAAAGCATTTGACGGTTTGACTACTAAATACTTGACCATCTAACTAAATCTTGAATTCTCTGACGAATTAACTATTGAACTAATCAACCGTTTAACTTGTACCCTCTGACCTCTGATATCTGTCTTTTGTTAGCCTGCAACGGACAACAAACAACGGACCACATCCGAATAATGCCCGAAATAAATCATAAATTGCTTAAGAAGTATTTAAAAGATTTAACCGGTGACCCCGCAAAACAGTTTTCGCCCGTCTATCTTATTTATGGAGAGGAACTGCTGGTTAAAACCGCCTATAATGATCTGTTAGAGATGCTGCTTCCGGCTGCTGACCGCACTGCCAACTACGACCCCGTGGAAGGAACGGTTGAAAACATCTATGATGTAATCGAACGCGTAAACACGTTTTCTCTTTTGTCCGGTCCCAAGGTGGTTGCCATGCAGGAATCGAGGATATTTTATACCAAACAGGATAAAAGCCGCCTGCTGGAGAATTCCAAGAAAGCATTCGATGATGACAATCTTAACAAAGCCGCAAAGTACTTTTTAGGCCTAATGGGCAACTTGAATCTATCTTTTGAAGACGTAGAAAAATCGAACAGAGATAAAACTTTAAAACTCGATCCTGGCGCGTTGGCGGGAGATGAATGGTTGGACGAGATTATCGATTATTGTAAGCAGTCCCAGTTGACCATACCTGAACCTGCAGACGAATCGGCAGCGCTTCAAAAAGCGATCGAAAAAGGATTTCCCAGGAATAATCATTTAGTCATTACAACGGATATGGCCGATAAACGCCGGAGCCTGTATAAAGCGATAAAAAGCCACGGAGTAGTGATCGACTGCGCGGTTCCCAAAGGCGATCGCCGGGCTGATAAGCTGGCTCAGCAAGAAGTACTGCTTGATAAAATGACTGCAATCCTCAAATCAAGCAATAAAAATTTGGCCAAAGGGGCTTACCAGGCCTTGATGGATATGACCGGGTTTGATCTGCGTACATTTTGCAGTAGCCTTGAAAAATTAATACATTATGTCGGCAAGCGCGATACTATCACGACGGAGGATGTCGCATCAGTTCTGAAGCGCACCAAAAGGGATCCGATATATGATTTGACGAATGCAATTTCGGACCGCAATACGGAAAAGTCGCTCTTTTTTTTAGATTCGATTCTTGCATCCGAATTTCACCCATTGCAGGTTTTAACTGCGATTGTCAATCAAATCAGAAAATTGCTTTTGGCCAAGGATTTTGCGCAAAGCCCCCTTACAAAAGGCTGGCATGCCGGTGTTCCTTACAATCTTTTCCAGCAGACTATCATGCCTTCTATTGTGGCCTATGATCAGTCATTGCTGGAGATACTGCAAAACTGGGAAGATTCGATGTCAGCTGACGAAGAAGGTGATCCGTCTGAAGATAAGAAAAAAAGAAAGATTCAAACGGGTCTGCTGCTTGCCAGAAATCCAAAAAATGCATATCCGGTTTACCAGCTCTTGAAAAAATCAGAGCGCTTCTCGAAAACGGAGCTTCTGGCTGCTGTCGCCCATTTAAAAGAGGCTGATGACCAGCTCAAAATCAGCGCTAAAGATCCAAAACTCATTTTGGAAAGGCTCATCTTTAAGATATGCAATCCACCTTCATAGGTTCAAGGGTTCCCCCCTTCGCCTTTAAGGCTGCGAAGGGCAGGCAGGGTTCAAAGATTCAGAGGTTAAATGTGCAAGGAATTGTTAGATTCGTTTTATTCGTTTCATTGGTTGAATTGGTTTGTTTAAACTAAACCAATTGAACGAATTAAACCAATGGAACCAATTAAACAGATGTAACACTTCTCTGCTGCAGCAAGTAGCCAGAAACCGTTAGCAAAAGTCCAGAATTGACGGGACTGAACCCTGAACCTCTGAACCCAGAACCTTGAACCTGGTATACATAATATTTGCCTAATCCGGAGAAGGAGAGATGGGCTTTTTCAGACAGCAGGAAGAACGACTGGCCATTCGATTTTTAACCTGGCAGTACCAAAAATTGGATAAGCCGGTTCCGAATGAAGCCGAGCTCAAGCTGCAGGCAGCCAAAATTGTGCAGGAAGCCCACCAAATAGCACGTGAAAGGGGACGCAATGTCATTGCCATCATGAAAGATTTGATCAATGATATAAAAAAATAGCGGGGTTGATTTATTTAAAACCCTATTTACCTTCTAATCACCAATTAGAGGAGGAGGAAATCAAAATGGCGGATGCGTGGGCGGAACAACTGAATTGCGCGACACAATGCACCCGATGTGACCAAAAATTGGGAGCAGATGATCAAAGAATTTTATCGGTCTATGATCATCAGACAATTTGTATGGGCTGTAAAAATAAGGAAGAGCAACGGCCGGATTACGAAGAGGTGTCGAAACAGATGATCGGGCAGTGCCTTATTGATACGGAGATGAAATGGGGAGACCCGCAGGGGTTTTGCTATCATCATTTTTACCCGTACAAATGCTAAGAAATGGAATTGGGATGTCCGCAGACAAAACGAATAAAATGGATAATACCGGGATTCTTTTTCCGTTTGCCGCCGTCGTCAATCAGGAAAGAGCCAAAGAAGCGCTCCTTGTGGCGGTCATCAATCCGGCAGTGCATGGCGTTCTATTTTTAGGGGAAAAGGGCACCGGAAAAACAACACTGGTTCGCAGTCTCTCAACGTTGCTGCCGGAGACGCAGGTCATCGATCTGCCTTTAGGCTGCGGCGAGGACATGGTTCTTGGCACAGTGGATGCCGAAAAAGCGCTGGCCACCGGAAAGGTATCTGTCAAGCCCGGTATTCTGACAAGGGCCGACGGTCACGTTTTGTATATCGATGAAGTAAACCTCCTTGCGGACCACCTGATGGATATTATCCTGGATGCCGCAGCAACGGGGCAATATCGTCTGGAGCGGGAGGGAATCTCTGCCAGTTATGCCGCCCGATTTATTCTCGTGGGGTCAATGAATCCCGAAGAAGGATGGCTGCGTCCGCAGCTTTTGGACCGTTTCGGTCTGGCTGTTCACGTCAGCGCTATATCTTCGGTGGCGAAGCGGACGGAAGTTTTCAATCGCGCTCAGACCTTTGCAACCGACCCCGACACCTTTGTAAAATCCTATCAACACCCGCAGCAGGAAATTACGGAAAAATTGCGTGAATCCAGAAAAAGAGTAAACAAAGTTACGATTCCTGATGATCTTATCAACGAAACGATAGAGACGATTCTGCAGTTAGGTGTCAGGACGCACCGGGCAGAGTTAGCCATATTGCAGGGGGCCAAAGCTCGGGCGGCCTGGTATGAACGTGGTTCCGTCACCTGGGAGGACATTCAAACGGTCATGCCGCTGGCGCTTCAGCATCGAATAACCACGGTGGACATCCAGAGCCCGGTTACCTGGGACCTGCTCAACGAACGCCTGCTGGAAATAAACACCAAGGCCAAAGATGAAGACAAAAAAGGCTGGTTTCCCACCCCGTTTTACCGAAAAAAAAAAGCCGAAATGTCGGACAACTGATTGAGTCAAAGCGCGATCAAGGATTTATTCCGGCATCCGCTGAACAGCGCACGGATGCGATTTTTAAAAAAAGCGCACCCGAGTATTTTATTCCAATTCAACCCTCCAGAACAGATGCTTTCAAATCCCGCGGCCGGGCGCGTGCCCGCAAAACAGCAGCAGCTGCTTTCGGCAGAAAGCAATCCAATAAGCTCTGGCATGCCGGCCCGGTGGACAGCCTGGCCACGATTTTCCATGCATGGCGATGGGGTCGTGAGCGGCCAGGTATCGCAGACCTTATGATGCCGGTGTATGCATCCCCTCAGAGGCGATTGGTGATTTTTGTGCTGGATGTGAGTGACTCTATGACGGAAACGTTGGATCTAATGCGCCTATGGATGGCAAAAACCATGGGTGAAGCCTATTTCCGCAGGGATCCGATTGCCGTGATCACGGTTCAGGGAGCGGGGGCCAAATTGCTCGTTCATCCAACCACCAGCATTCATTTTGTTTTGCATCGGCTCACATCCGTCACTGTGGGAGGAGGCACACCACTGGATCAGGGCCTGCTGATGGTTGGCCGCATGATTCGACAATGGCACGCGCGTT
>JASFGZ010000153.1:0-9110 GCA_050123495.1 Desulfobacterales bacterium | reverse complement strand
GTGTATTTCCCAATTGGGAACAAAGCACCTATAAGGAACGAAACCTCAAACTGCGTAACGCCACCTGTACCACCATCGCGCCCACGGGCACATTGAGCATCATTGCCGGCTGCTCCAGCGGCATCGAGCCTTTGTTTGCGCTGAGCTTTGTTCGTAATGTAATGGACAACGATAAACTGCTGGAAGTCAACCCGTATTTTGAAGAAGTGGCCAACGATCGACGCTTTTACAGCCGTGAATTGATGGATGAAATTGCAAAGAGAGGCAGCATCAAAAAAATCAAACAAATACCCAAAGATGTCCGCAAAGTATTTGTCACCGCCCATGATGTATCACCGGATTGGCATATCCGCATGCAGGCTGCCTTTCAGAAATTTACCGATAATGCCGTATCCAAAACCGTCAACCTGCCCCATGATGCCACCGTCGAGGACGTAATGAAGGTCTATAATCTGGCCAATGAGCTGGGTTGCAAGGGTGTGACGATTTATAGAGACGGCAGCAAAGAAAACCAGGTTTTATCGTTTTCTCATAAAGATAAACTCGAGGACAAATTCCTGTCAGCCGTCAAGGAAAGACCGGAGACGCTTGATGGTTTCACCACCAGGATGAAAACCGGCTATGGCCATCTTTATGTAACCGTCACTGAATATGACGGCAAGCCCTTTGAGGTCTTTGCCACCATCGGCAAATCCGGCCGGTCCACCACCGCCAAAACCGAAGCCATTGGCCGCCTGGCCTCCCTGGCGCTAAGATCGGGTATAAAAGTGGATGAAATCGTCGACCAGCTAAAAGGTATCGGCGGTGAACATCCTGTCTTTCAAAACGGTGGATTGGTGCTGTCCATCCCGGACGCCATCGCGCGGGTGCTGGAACGAAGATACCTTTCTGGCGATGCCGCCAAAAGAAATCACAAATCTGAATACAGCCTTCTGGGTGAAAAATGTCCGGAATGCGGTCAGACGGTTAGTTTCGAGGAGGGTTGTATTCTCTGCCATTTCTGCGGCTTCAATAAATGCGGGTGACAAAAATTTTGGGTAAAAATTTTTGTCAGTTATCTGTTATTGGTTATTTGTATTTGATGCGCCTGCTTTCCGGCGGGGGCCGGCGAACAAAATCTAAAACCTCTATAACCAGTTTACTCAAATATTTAAAGGCAGAATCAAAAATGATTCTGCTTTTTTGGTTTTGAGGATGGGCCGGATGGTTATTGATGTGCACTACCATTCTCAGTTTGCAGGCAGATTTTGCAGATCCCATCGACACGCACTTCTACGTTTTCGATTAAGCCCGCAAAGGTGCGCTGCATGGGCTTGGTGTCAACATTCAGGCTCTGTGGTTTTAAACATTCCATATGGCCGCAGCTTTTACAGTAAAAGTGCGAATGCGCCGGATGATATTCGTTGGGGGCCAAACCGTAAACAAATGACCGGCCGCCGCCGCTAAGGCGCTGGACCAGTCCACGCTCTACAAGCAGATCAAGAATCCGATAAACCGTCACCCGGTTAATCGATGTGTTGGGTTCTAAGGTCTGATAGATATCACCGGCAGAAACGGGGGCGTTCGTGCTGCCGATGACCTCTAGAACACGAAGACGTTTTGCGGATACCCCGAGCCGACAGGCCTTTAAAAGATTGGAATAATCACATTGATGACACATTTTAACTCCTTATCGGATCTCGTCGGATTCCGGGTTGCCAGCCGGTAAGGGTCTTGAATGACGACGGCTGCTGTTTATCAAGCGGTCCGTCAGAAAGAAAAGAAAAAAGGTAATTCCGGCAATCATGATAATGGACGCGCCCGATGTCAGATTAAAAGCGTAGGAAAGCCACAGGCCGCTTATCGTAAAAGCAGCTCCCAGCAAGCTGGAACCCACCATCATTTGAAAAAGGGATTTGGCATATTTTTCGATGATAAACGGCGGAATAGTTAACAGCGCAATTACAAGGATCAGTCCCACGACCTGGATGACCATCACAATCGTGACCGCCAGCATACCGATTAACGCAAAATAAAGCGCTCGAATCGGCACCCCCCGAATCCGTGCAAATTCCTCATCGTAAGATAGTGCCAACAGATCTTTAAAAAAATAGATGACAAAGGCGGTAATCAAGGCGCCGACAATCAGCATAATCCACAAATCCGACCCCGGTACGGTGAGAATGCTGCCAAACAGATAGCTCATCAGATCCACATTGTATCCGGGTGTCAGATCGAGTAATATAATACCGCATGCCATCCCGACTGCCCAGATGACACCGATAATCGTATCGGCCCGGTGTTTGGCTTTCAGGCTGACCGCAGCCATAACCATTGCAGCCGTGAATGCAAACCCGAGCGTACCCACCATGTAAGGCCAGCCCAAAAAGAAGGATAAGCCGATCCCGCCGTAAGCGGCATGGGCAATCCCACCGGACAGAAAAACAATCCGGTTGACCACCACCAGAGTTCCCATGATGCCGCAGATAACACTGGCCAGCAAACCGGCAGCCAGGGCATTGCGCATAAATTCATATTGCAGGGCTTCGAACATGATTTTACATTTCGGTATTTCTACAGCTTATGAGAACTATAGTACTATTTGGGGTCATATTCTTTTGTAAACCACATGGAATAATGGAATACTGGAAATGGAAAACAGAAAATAAAACTTTTGACAAAAAATGTTTAATTTACATTTTTTTATGATACCCATCATTCCGCCATTCCATTGTTCCAACATTCCAATCAGGGCAAAGCCCAAGGTTTAATCCTGATGCTGTTTCAAGACCCGGTGGGGCAATCCATGCGCCACCAATTCTACAGGACAGACTTCTGCATCTATGCAAGGGTACATCTCTTCCAACATCTCGCCGGTAATTTCGGCCTGGTTGTGATAATGCAGGCGCCTGTTTACACAGGCCACGGATTTTACGTAAGTTGAAATCGCCACCAGATCGTGGCTGACGACCAGAATCGTAATCTCTTTGTTTAACTCTTTTAGGAGCCTATAAAACTCAGCCTGGCCCTTGGCATCGATGCTGGCGGTGGGTTCATCGAGAAGCAACACTTTCGGTTGGGTGACTAAGGCCCTGGCAATAAACACGCGCTGGCGTTGACCGCCTGAAAGTTCACCGATTTTGCTGCTGGCGCAATCTGCGATTTCGATACGCTCAAGAGCGCCCAGCGCGTCGGTGCGGTCCTGAGCGGAACTTTTGGCCCATCTTTTGCCGGGTTCCAGCTTGCCCATTAGCACAACATCGATGGCCGTGATGGGAAAGCTGCGGTTGATGTGAACGTCCTGGGGTACGTAACCGATGTGGTGAGATGCTTTTTCGGTGGGATCTCCCAGGACCCGGATCGCACCTTTGTTGGGTCTCAGCAATCCCAGCATCAGCTTCAGCAGGGTCGTTTTGCCTCCACCGTTGGGACCGATCATGGCGATAAAATCCCCCTCTTGAATGTCCAGGCTGACATCCTCAAGTACCGTTTGCCGATTGTAGGCAAACCAGACGTTTTTTACCTCAACAATTGAATTTCCCATTTAGTGTAACGCCCCTTTTAATTTTTTGGCGACTTCACGAAGATTACCCGACCAATCTTGAGCCAATGGATCGGCAACGGCGACCTGGCCGCCGATTTCCTTTGCCACCAGTTTGGCACTCTTGGATGAAAACTGTGGCTGCACGAAGATGATTTTGATTTCGTTCTCTTTGGCATGCTCGATCAACTTTTTGAGCTGCGCCGGCTTCGGATCCTTGCCTTCGATTTCAACCGCTACCTGTTTCAAGCCATAGGTATGGGCAAAATAGCCCCAGGATGGGTGGAAGACCATAAATTGAAGACCTTGCTGGCCTGAGAATGTATTTCTAAGCTCGGTATCCAGGTCCGCAAGCGATGCAATAAAGGCTTTATAGTTGGTATCATACCCAGAATGATGGGTCGGATCGATTTCCTGTAAGGCATCCCGAATCGTGCGGGCCTGGATCATGACCAGCGTTGGAGACAGCCAGATATGCGGATCGGGCTCGCTGTGAAGGTCTGTTTCCGGGTGGGGTTCAGCTTCGTGACGATGGGCAGTCATGGGGATTTTTTGAATGCCATGATCCGTGTGCACCACCCGCATGTTTGGGTTGGCAGCGGCGATTTTTTTCAACCAGTTCTTTTCAAACGGCACACCGATAGCAAAATAGATAGGGGTTTTGGAGAGAGCCGCCATCTGCCGGGGCTTGGGCTCGTATGTGGCCGGACTGGCGCCGGGTGGCACCATCACCTGAACAGAAACGCCCTCCTGGCCAATTTGTTGCACAAAATATTTTTGAGGCGCGATGCTCACAAATACGGCCAGCTTTTTGCCTGCCAGTGCTTTTACGCTGCCGAGAAGCAAAAAGCCTCCTGAAAGCGCAAATATGCCAATTAAAACGCGCACCCGCTGATTCCCACACATAGATATTATCTATCCCCGGAATGTATCCTTCCAATTAAACTAGTATACCTTACTGAATGCAAATATGTTGCATTTTTTTTAAGATGTCAATTAAATAGGGTTTATAATGTTTCGGAACTTCTATGGCACAATTCAAGCATGTAGCTTTTAACAATACTGGCCTTATGCTGGCCTACCTGAAAGAATGCAATAAGCGAAGCGAACGAAATTTTAAATGCAGCAGATTTGCCGGCAGCCGATGTGATCAATAATTTAATTTAACGGGGGGTGCATCAAAGCAAAACACGTCAGGGGGGTAAAAATAATTTAAAGCAGTTATTTCTTAACGACCTTCATACCATCTTTGGTGTCCTGGACCTGGTACCCCAGGGTTTCAATTTCAGCGCGCAACTGATCGGAGGCCGCATAATCTTTGGCTTCCCGGGCCTTTATACGAGCCTCTACCCGTTTTTGAACCGCCTCGGGCAACGCGGGTGCTTTGTCGAGCTGATCCAGCCTCAACCCAAGCACGCGGTCAAAATCCAGCATGCTGGTGTACTTTTCAGCATCGCTGATATTGCTTTTCAGCATCTCCTGGATAACCGCCATGGCCCGCGGCATATTTAAATCATCATTGATGGCCTGAATAAATTTGTTTTTAAATTCAGCATTGACGGCATGGTCGGCATCGACTCCGGCATCCGCCACCTGGCGCACCTGGTTTTGCAAATGCAGCAAGCCGTTACGGGCGGCTTCGATGCTCTCATCACTGTATTCCATGGGTTTGCGGTAATGCGTCAAAAAGGCGGCAAAGCGGTAGGCCAACGGGTTGATATCATTTTTGAGAAAGGCATTTTCCAGGGTGAGAAAGTTTTCCTCGCTTTTGGCCATTTTTTTGCCGCCGCGGATGATAAGAAACGCCCCGTGCATCCAGAAATTGAAAAAGGGTTTGCCCGTCGCGGCTTCGGATTGGGCAATTTCATTGGTGTGGTGAACGTCAATATGATCGGTGCCGCCACAGTGGATGTCCAGCTGCTCAGCTAGAAATTTCATGCTCATGGCCGAGCACTCCAGATGCCAGCCCGGAAAGCCGACCCCCCAGGGTGAGTCCCATTCCATCTGTCGCTTCGAACCTTTTGGTGAAAATTTCCACAGAGCGAAATCGGTGGGGTTGCGTTTTTCCGGATTGCGTTCAACCCGGGCGCCTTCCTGCAACGCTTCAAGGTCCTGGTGCGATAGCTTGTTGTAATTTTTAAATTTAGAGGTGTCAAAATAAATGCCGTCAGCGGTACGATAGGTGAAGCCCTTTTGCGCCAACGTCTGAATCAGGGCAACCTGCTCGGGTATGGTGTCGGTGGCCTTTACCCAGATATCGGGCTCCAGAATATTCAGATTGGCAATATCTTTTTTAAAGGCCTGGGTGTAAAAGTCGGCAATTTCCCAGGCACTTTTACCCTCCCGGGCAGCACCCTTTTCCATTTTGTCTTCGCCCATATCACGATCCCCGGTTAAATGGCCTACATCGGTGATGTTCATGACATGCTTGACGGCATATCCGTTATAAACCAACACGCGCTTCAGAATGTCCTCGAAAATGTAGGTGCGCAAATTCCCGATATGGGCATAGTTGTAAACCGTCGGCCCGCAGGTGTACAGGCCGACCTCACCGGGTTTGATGGGCTTAAATACCTCCTTCTTGCGTGTCAGCGAATTGTAGAAAAACAGTTCCATAAGAGTCATTTAGTAAAAAATATGTGAAGATTCAATAAAATTTAAGCGACTAAATCAGTATCTTACAATTTACAAAAAAATAGGATTATGCTAAAAGTCAGCGTTCATGTTTTAAGCAACGGGCTTTATTTAGCCTGAAAATATCGTAAAATTTAATAATTTAAGATAAATAGGAGTCGTAACGATGACCGTAGAGCGTGAAAGTATCGATTTTGATGTGCTGTTTATCGGCGGCGGTCCGGCCAGTCTGGCGGGCGCCATTAAACTGATGCAGCTGGCCAAGGAGAAAAACCTCAATCTGGAAGTGGCCCTGATCGAAAAAGGCGCCGAAATCGGGTCCCATGCCTTAAGTGGTGCCGTCATGGACCCGATGGCCCTTAAAGAACTCATTCCGGAGTATGAGGCGAAAGGTTGCCCCGTCGAAGCCACCGTCAGAGGGGATGAATTTTATTACCTGACCGAAACCTCAGCCATTCCGGTGCCGTTTGTGCCCAAGCCCATGCACAACAAAGGCAGCCTGATCATCAGCCTCTCCCGATTCGCCCGCTGGCTGGGTCAACAGGCTGAAGAGATGGGGGTCAATATTTTTCCCGGATTTGCCGGTAAAGAGGTCCTCTATGCTGATGACGGGAAAACCATTGTGGGCGTGCGAACCGGCGATCAGGGCCTGGGTCCCGATGGAGAACCCAAATCAAATTTTGAGCCCGGTATCGATCTGAAAGCTAAAGTAACTGTCTTCGGAGAAGGGGCCCGCGGCAGTCTGTTTAAAGAAATCAATAAAAAATTAAATCTAATGGCAGGCAAAATGCCCCAGGTTTTTGAAACCGGCATTGAGGAAGTCATCGAGCTGCCCCCAGGGTCTAATTACTTTGAAACCAGTAAGGGCAACGATATTCATCTGATGGGCTATCCCATCGGGCTATATATACCCGGCGGCGCCTTTATTTACCAGATGAGCGAAAACCGACTGACCCTGGGGTTTCTGACCGGGCTTTGCTATGAAGATCCTCTGATGGATCTTTATGAGACGTTTATCAAATTCAAAAGCCATCCGTTTGTTGCCAAGCTCATCAAGGGCGGCAAGGTCATTGAGGCCGGCGCCAGGGCGGTTTCAACCGGCGGCTATTACACGTTGCCCAAACTGGCTGTTGATGGTGGTCTTTTTATCGGCGCCAGCGCAGGCATCCAGTATATGCCGGGATTAAAGGGCATCCATGTTTCTATGAAGTCCGGCATGCTCGCCGCCGAAGCCATTATAGAAGCTGTGGAGAAAGATCGTTTTGACCAGGAAGGCCTCGAAGCCTATGCCCATTTGTTTGAAAACAGCTGGATCCAAACGCAATTATACGAAGGTCGCAATTTTTATCAGGCCCTTTCAAAAACCAGTCTGATGAAATTCATCCACCTGGGCGCCCAATATTTCAGCAATGGTCGCGGATTTGTGGACAGTATGCCCTTGGAGGAAGATTATAAATCGCTCACGCCGCTGAATGGTGAGCAAATTGATGTTCAACCGGGAGTCGATTCCAAAATCTATGATGGCACGCTGTTTGTGGACAAGCTCACCAGTGTGTATCTGTCCAAGACCAAGCATCGTGAAGATCAGCCTTCCCATATTATTGTGCACGATACCGATCTTTGTGTAAACACGTGCTACCCCACGTACCGCAGTCCCTGTACCCGGTTTTGCCCGGGCGATGTCTATGAAATCGAGGTTGATGATAAAAGCGGCGAAAGACGGTTGAAACTGAATCCCTCCAACTGTCTGCACTGTAAAACCTGTGATATTAAAGACCCCTATGAAAATATTACCTGGACGTGTCCGGAGGGAGGGGAAGGGCCGGGCTATACGTTACTATAAAACGGGCAGATATCAGAATACAGAATTCAGAGGTCAGAAGAATGTAAATGGTGAATATCCGCGGCAGCAACAGCAGCAGTTGCGGATATTTTTTATGGGGGTCATAAAAAGGAGGTCGAAGCCGTAAAAATGAAACACCTTCTATGTGTGTTTACCTTTGTACTATTGGCCGCTTTTTTGCTGGCGGCCCCCCGATGCATATCAGCCGGTGATAAATATCAGGAAATGATCAACTGCAACCTCCACCAGGGTGCCTGCACCCGGAACCTGTCAGGATCCACGATTACGCTTGCGGTCATGCCCCGGCCGGTCGAAGCCATGCAGGATTTATTATTTCAAGTTACCTTTAGCGACAAACTGCCTCCGAACACCAGGCCACCTTACATCGATCTCGGCATGCCGGGTATGCAGATGGGCCCCAACCGCGTTCAGCTTAAATCCGTCGGCAACAATACCTATGAAGGCCGGGGCGTCATCGTCAGATGCCCCAGCGGCCACCGGACCTGGCGCGCCACGGTGACGTTTCCAGATGTCGGCTATGCTGACTTTATCTTCGATGTTATCTATTAAAGCGCTATATCTACTTTACCTTTCCACGGGATTTACGGTCGGCTTCGGGCATTGCATCGGCATGTGCGGACCGCTGGTGGTTTCCTTTAGTCTCAATCTCAAAGAAAAAAGCATCCTCGCCCCCCAGCTGCTGTATCATCTTGGAAGAATCACCACCTATGCCATACTGGGGGCCGTGGTGGCGGCCGCCGGTTCCTTTACCGTAATGGCCGCTCATATAGAGCGTATCCAGAAAGGCGTCATGGTTTTCGCCGGCATCTTGATTGTGCTCATGGGGTTGGCGATGGCGGGATGGTTGCCCATTGGCAGATTATTTGGCGATCGATCCAACCCGGGCAGATGGATATCCAGGGGCTTTGGCAAACTGCTCAAGATAAAATCCACCATCGTCTATCTGCCTTTGGGGCTGTTGCTCGGGCTACTGCCCTGCGGACCGGTATATACAGCATTGTTGGGCGCCGCCAGAACCGGCATGGAGACACCGACCGTTTATCAGGGTGTCTTTGCCGGCATGGGCCTGATGGCCGTTTTCGGGCTCGGAAC
>JASFGZ010000152.1:0-9120 GCA_050123495.1 Desulfobacterales bacterium | reverse complement strand
GCGTGCGCATAGCCTCCGGACACCAGCTTTTCAATGAACGCATCTCTATCGATTTCCTCCTCGGCAACAATCAGTTCAGCATAATCAATGATTTCCTGTTTTGGAATAACCTTTTGCAGCAAGGCATCTACCGATGTAACCACGATCGGAGGCGTCTTGGACTCAATTGTTTGATAAAGCGCACAGATTCGCTGGGCGGCGGTTTCGCTGTGATAGGAAAGAAATTTAAATGGTAAAATGTTATAAGGTGGAAATAAATACAGCGAGGCATCAGCACCATGATTGAAAAATCGCAAATCTTCCAGAAAGCGCTGGGCTTCCTTGATGGTCGGCACAACCACTAAAATGGGGAGGTGGCGTTGGTGGTAGATTCTAGAGATCAAAAGCGCCTGATCTGATCCGTTCAGACCCGCACACGCGACGGTGCGGCTTTGGCGCGCTATTTGATCTGCAAGGGTATTAAGTGAATTTATTGCTTGATTTAGAGACATAAACAAAGTAATGAGTCAACGATCAGCCGCATCGCGTTTGGTTTGAAACCAAACAGAGTTCACGCCACCGTAGCTCAGCTGGTAGAGCAGGGCATTCGTAATGCTCAGGTCTGCGGTTCAAGTCCGCACGGTGGCTCCAATTTTGCAGCAAGGGCTTCCCTCTTTGTCCTTCGGGAGCCCTTTTTATTTCTCGAACAGATTTCCTAATCCCGAATTTTTTTTACACGAATTTCGAATATTGAATATTGAATGCTGAATATCGAAGTCAGGTATTCTAACATTACCTAAAAAAATTGAATCGGATTCATATTTTATAAAAAAATCGGGCACGGATTAGTTTTTGAATCATCATTATTTAATTAATTCGCATCTTGACATATGATGTCGGTGCGTATAAGCTTATTATTTATAAATCGATTGTTCAAAGCAGTCTGCGCCGCGCGAGTCAAATGCGACCTTATTTATGATAGCCGAAATAAAGCAAATCACCAAACAAAAAAACGAATTCATTTAGCTAAAATTTTCAAGTAATATCCACGGAGACCTCTGAATGAACGATATGGATGATGCGCAATTAAAAGCTGAAATTGATCAAATTATGAAAGGCGTTAAAAACATTATGCAAAAAGTTGATGCGTTGACGCCCAAAACAGAAACGGAAACCGAAAATACGGAAGATGCTGGAGAGAATCCGAATTCACCAGATATGAGCAGCACGGGAAGCGTTTAGAACCTGAAGGTGAAAGCGTTCATGCGGCATTAACCCAATATCCTGTGCTTATAATTGATTTAAAATCGATTTAACATTACTTTGAGCGAGTTTAAGGACAACTGAGAATCATTTGAAAGTGCACAGGTTTTATGAGGAGGCGCCATGGCATTAACCAAAAGCGAAATCGTTGCCGCGGTACACGAGCTTGGTTTTACGAAGAAAAAATCAGTCGAAATCATCGAAACCTTGCTGGAAATTATTAAAGGCTCACTGGAAAAGAACGAAGATGTATTGATCTCCGGTTTTGGAAAATTTTGTGTAAAAGAAAAAAATCAACGCAGAGGTCGAAATCCGGCAACTGGTGACGACTTGCTCCTTAGAGAGCGAAGGGTTGTCACATTTAAGTGTTCAGGAAAATTAAGGAAAAAAATTAACGGGAATTTTTAGCTCCGGCGGTTTCGCAAAAAACCGACTTTAAGATACAAATGGCAACCGCCACCTTATAAGGGGAAGCCCACCGATTTTATTCCTTCGTGTGGAAGACAATTAGAAGCTATCTTAAAAACAGCATATCCCCTTCAAAGGTCCCGCTTGAAAGCGGGACCTCGCGTCTGTTCCTACGAATGATTATCTCCCAGCAAGGGATTGCATATCCGAACATAAATGATTTTCAGCGGTTTATTTTTTTAGGAACTTGTGCTACTAATGCCGGAAAAGGATTTCCGCCGCACCTCGTCGCAAATTCGATTGCGGCTCATATCATACGCTTCATTTGCTCTTGCCACCTAATGACAATATCCATAAACGCACCGGAATTTCTATAATATAGTGAAACTTAAAAACATTGGCTTTATGCCGCCTGCATGCAATAATGGAATAATGGTAAAAAAGGCACACCTTCAGTATTCCATCATTCCAATTGTGAGTGACGCGAACGCGTTTCTGACTTGAAGATTTCGTATGGAGGCCTATTGTAGGTCTAACTATCTTCATGGTATAAGAACACCGCAGCGGGTTTGGTGATTCAAATCAAGCTGCCAGCAGTCCGCCTCGGGTGGACATGGCATACCGGCGCAGGCGGATAACATTTGCAAACATGACGCGGTCTGTCCAACAAGTATAAAACAAGCAACGGAGGATTTTGAATGCGAGCGATCATCACCGGGATAGGACACTATGTGCCGGATAAAATACTTTCAAATAGCGACCTGGAAAAAATCGTCGATACCAATGATGAATGGATCACCACCCGAACCGGAATAAAGGAACGCCGAATACTGGATAAAGAAAAAGGCACCTCGTATATGGCAACACAGGCGGCGGAAGTTGTTCTTGAAGAAACGCAAACTTCGCCCGATGAACTGGACTTAATCTTGCTTGCTACGGTTACACCGGATATGCCGGTTCCATCAGCCGCTTCATTTATTCAAAGGAATCTGGGGGCAACCAACAGCTGGGGGTTTGATATCAACGGCGGCTGCACCGGGTTTATGTGTGCACTGGCCACCGGTGTACAATTTATTGAGAGCGACCGCCATAAAAAAGTTTTGGTCATCGGCGCTGACAAAATGAGTGCGATAACCAATTATGAAGATCGCACAACCTGTGTATTGTTCGGAGATGCAGCCGGTGCGGTCCTGCTGGAGGCATCTGAAGAAAATGATCTGGGCATAAAAGATTTTATCCTGCATCTGGACGGCTCAGGCGCCGAATCTCTGACAATTGCCGGCGGCGGCAGTCTCTATCCGGCTTCGCGGGAAACGGTAGACCAAAAGATGCACTATATCTATCAGGACGGCAAAACGGTATTCAAACACGCGGTGGTCGGCATGGCGGATGTATCGGCCAAAATTCTCGAAAGAAATAATTTGACCGACAAAGATATTAAGTTTTTCATTCCCCATCAGGCCAATTACAGAATCATCGATGCCGCTGCCAAGAAAATGGGCCTGCGCTCGGAGCAGGTGGTTATCAATATCAATAAGTACGGCAATACCACGGCAGCCACCATTCCACTGGCCATGTCTGAAACCTATCGGGATAATAAACTAAAAAAGGGGGACTGGGTCGTCATGGCGGCCTTTGGCGCCGGCTATACCTGGGGCAGTGTATTATTAAGGTGGGCCATCGACTAAGAAGTGACTAGAAGTGGTTTCAAAACCCCCAGATTTTGTTTGAGAGCAAGGCGCGATTCGGTTCAAAAGCGAAGCGTACACGTTAGTACGTGAGCATTTTGAAGCGGATCGCAACACAGCTATCGGACAAAATATGGGGGTTTTTATAAATCTATATTGTATGTTTTGATTTTGCTGAGTAACGACGGATGACTAATCTCGAGCAGACGCGCGGCCTGGGTTCGGTTGCCGCCGGTCTTCTTCAGCGCTTTGGTTATCAGTTTTTTCTCAATCCGTTTCCGCGCGGCTTTGAGGGAATGGCCGTCAAAAAGTTCATCCATTTGATCTTCTTCGACTCGCTGTCCGAGTTCAACTGGAAAATGTTCCGGTAAAAGCAAGGAATCTTCCGCCAGTACGGCCGCCCGTTCGATCGCATTTTCCAACTCCCTGACGTTTCCAGGCCAACTGTATTCAAGCAGACGGGACATAGCGGCAGGTGCGATGCCGTTTATGTTTTTTTCCAGTGTTGCGTTGAACCGCTTTATAAAATGTTCACACAGCAGGGGAATATCTTCTGAGCGATCTCGCAGAGGCGGTATTTTTATGGTTAAAACGTTTAATCGGTAAAACAAATCTTCGCGAAATGTGCCCTTTTTGACCTCCTCTTCGAGATTTTTGGCGGTTGCCGCGATCACGCGAACATCAATTTTCGTGGATTTTGAATCACCAACCATCCTGATTTCATTTTCCTGTAAGACCCTCAGGATTTTAACCTGCAACGCCAGGGGCAACTCGCCGATTTCATCCAGAAAAATCGTTCCGCCTTCTGCTTCCTGAAAAAGTCCATTTTTATTTCTGTCAGCACCGGTAAAAGCCCCTTTTTTATAGCCAAACAATTCACTCTCAAGAAGCGTTTCCGGAATTCCGCCGCAATTTACGGGAACCAGCGGCAAGGCGGACCGCTCGCCTTCGAAATGAATTGCACGGGCAATTAATTCTTTGCCGGTGCCACTATCACCCAATAGAAGAACGGTGGTTTTATACTGGGCCGCTTTGGCAGCAGTGCGGAACATGGACTGCATCGTCTCGCTTTTTGCCACCAGGTTGCCGAAATGATAATTGCTTTCAATCTTTTTGATGCGCTCTTTAAGTCGAACGTTTTCCTGTCTCAGGCTTTCACGTTCTTCGGCTTTCTTTAAAGTCAGATACACCTCATCGGTTTTAAATGGCTTCGATATGTAATCATAAGCACCGAGCTTCATCGCCTCGATGGCCGTGTCAATCGACCCGTAAGCCGACATCATAATAACCGTGGTGGTGCCGATTTTATCGCGAGCTGTTTTTAAAAAATCCATCCCGCTCATATACGGCATCTTTATATCACAGAGAATAAAATCGTAAGCCGTGCTTTGGAGCATTTCCAGCCCTTCATGGCCATTGGCTGCTGCCTCAACGACATAACCGGCCTTGCCCAGCAGCGTTGAGAGCATGTGCCGCATGTTTTCTTCATCGTCGATAACCAGAAGTCGTTTTCCCGGTATTTTAGAGGTCATTTTGTTTTTAATCCTTATCTACTTTTACCAGGTCAGAAAAATTTGGATCTCCCGCATTGTCAACTTCGTTTCCCATTAGAGGGAGCAAAAGCGTCAGCGTTGTCCCTTCTCCGACCTTACTGTTAACTGTCATTTTGCCACCGAATCCCTCGACGATCATAAAACTGACCGATAGCCCGAGGCCGGTACCCTTGCCGGGGTCCTTGGTCGTATAAAACGGATCAAAAATATTACCGATACGTTCTTCGGGTATCCCCGGTCCATTATCAATGAACATAATCTTTAAATCGTTTTGACGATCCTCCGGTTGAGTATCCTGATTACGCGCACGCGGACGGGAACGAGCAGGATTTTCGAATACACCGGCATCGTCTTTGTACGTGTAGTCGTCCTCATTCGCTGGTGTTTCACTGACCAGTGAACTTTGAATCAACAGCTTACCGTTTGCTGCATTTTCCTCTGAGGCAATGGCATCGGCAGCATTGATAATCAAATTTAAAAAGACCTGTCGTAATTGGTTCGAATCCGCCAGAATTCTGTCGTTTTGAGCCTCCAGACGACATTCGAGTTCGATATTCGACATCAAGGGCTGCACATTTAGAACCTCGGCAATGTCGTCGATCAAATCATGAACCGACACGGCCCTTAACCCTGCATTGGATGGGCGTGAAATCTCAAGAAGCTGGCGGATAATGGTGTTGATCCGCTCGATTTCTTCCTCGGTTCGATAAAGGTATTCTTTTTTCTCGTCAGCAGGAATGTCTTTTTGTTTGAGCAATTCGAGATACCCCATGACAATCCCGATCGGATTGCCGATTTCATGGGCAATACCGGCTGACAGCCTTCCGACCGATGCCAGTTTTTCCGCGCGAATGATTTCTTGCTGGGCCTTTTTCAGTTTTAGATTGGCCCGCTCGAGGGAATTGACGGTCGATCGCAGTTTTTCCTTGTCGGCGGATATGCGCCGCAGCATGCTGTTTAAGGAGCCTGATAATTTATGAAGCTCATTGTCCTCCTTGCGTACTGAAAAAAGCATTTCCTCATCTTCGCGATAATCTTCAGCACGGCGCGCCAGTCGGGCCAGTGGTTGAAAATAAACTTTGGAGAGGCGATAAATGCCAATAAACGTCAAAATCGCCGTATTAATAAACAAAAAGATAAACAGCATCTTCTGGGAGTGCCGCAAGGTCTTGTAAATCCCTTCAAGCGGTAGAACGATGCTGGCACTGGCTAAAGCATGTCCGTTTTTCAGCATCGGTGTTGAAATAATGAGGTTGCGCCGTTGCTTCCAAAAAACCCCCCAGGTGGTCCCGAAAAAACTGGTTTCCTGCTTTTCAGATTGCATTACTTTGCGGCAGCGCTGCATTAGCTCGTCTTTCAAAGACTGCGACGGGTTCCCGAAATAAATCGTGTCGTTATTTTTACTCAAGATCAGTGCGTTCGAGACACCGGCTTCGGTCAGCAAACCAAAGACCTGCGCCCTGGAGCTGTTTGGCATTGAATCCGTACCAAATCTCAAACTCTTAAGCAGATCCGCCTCGAGAGTGGCTAATATGAAATGGCCCTTGGATGCCTCTTTGCGGATGATGTCACGCTTGGCGGTCATCACCGTGACAGCATTGATTAACAGCATGGCCACAAAAAAAAGGATGGCAAGGTTAACGGCAATTTTTGTTCGGAGACCGCGGATAAACATATGAATTTTTAAGGATCTGTTATTAAAAAGTTAATAAGCCAAACTCGGAAACATAGGATTTTCAAATCTGCCGGAATGGAATAAGCAGGACAGGCTTGAAATCTCGCGTAGGTTACGGATTTTGTTATGGTTATTTATACAAAAAGTTTATCACAGTCTATTTTTGAATGCAAACATTGTGCTATTTTTTAAATAAATTCAGTATATTGGCGAATCAACTAACCTGCGATCACCCCAAAATCGATCCTTAATACACGCCAATATTAAGGTTGACCCCAATTGAGACGAAAAGAACAAGTACCTGCAATGGTGAATAAATTTGATGGAAGGGAGGCACAAAAGCGGTCAGGCGGTTAGTGGATTTCGGTCGTTTTTAAACCTGCTGCGCAGGAGAAAAGAATGATTTAAGACGCAAAAGATTCCGCCTTTCGGATTTGTCAGCAGAACGTTTTTATAATTATATACCGGTTCATAGGCCATAAGCGTTCGATCCAGTTCGTCTCTGATGATTTCATCAATCGAGCTGAAATAATCGCCCGAAAACTCTACAAGCATAACCGTGTATTTTATGCGCCTCGGCCGTTGTTTTGCAATCATGATGAGTTTTTTCTGTTCGGCGAAAAAGTTTTCGATCCTTTTGACTTTGAGATCCGTAATCGTTCTTGGTTTTTCCATTCACAAAGATTCAGCGAGCCATATCAAATAATTTCGGAATTTTTCGAAAAAAAATCGAAATTTTTCGAAATTTCTAATTAATTCAATCCGGCCTATTAATTAAAATAAAGATAACTATCTAATTTCATATAACTTTTCCCCAATGCGCGTTGCTGGCATACTCCATGCTTTGGTATTGCAATAAAAAAACGTACCATCTTGTCCAGATCATTTCCTTGAAAAAGATCTTATGGATAATTCGAAGGTCAAACATAATATCGAAGAAGTTGTTAACCCCAAAAGACGCAATTTAAGCCTCAATGAGGATATATTGGGTTCTCAGGATCATCAACCAGACATAAAGGCATACTTCAGGCAACTCAAATTGCGCTTAAGAATCGGCCTTCTGAGCGCTTTTATCGTGCCGCTCGTGGCTTTATCGGTCTATTTTCATTTCCAGTTTCAGATCACTTTAAAAGCGACGGCAAAAATGAGCCTGATCACCATATCTGAAAGCCAGAGAAACACGATTGATCTGTTTCTGCAGGAAAGGGTCGTTAATATTTTCAGTTTATACCACAGCAAAGAGTTTAGTATTGCACCGACCAAACAAACAATGGAGAACTATCTGCAAAATTTAAGGCAGGTGAGTGATGCATTTATCGATGTCGGCTTTTTAAATGCAAACGGCATTCAGATTGGCTATGCCGGCCCTTTTCCGTATTTGCAGAATAAAGCCTATGGCAATGAAAAATGGTTTTTAGCGCTGTTGGAGCAAGATCGGGATTACTATATCAGTGACATTTATTTTGGCTTCAGAAATAAACCGCATTTTACCATAGCCGTCAGGCAGATGATTGACGGCCAATTTTATGCGATGCGTTCAACTCTTGATCCGGATAAATTTTATATGTTTCTGCGGGCAATCAAACACGGCGAAGGCATTGAATCCGCTCTGATAAATAATGAGGGCATCTATCAGATTGTTGATCCCGCCGAAGGGGAACAGTTCGGATTGAGTGATTTCATACCGCCTGAACCAAAATCGTCTGGAGTTCAGGAAATCAAGAAAAATGGCGATTCAGTTCTGGTTGCCTACTCCTGCTTAAAGGAAACACCCTGGGCCCTGATTGTCAGAGAGCCCCTGAGCATTGCCCATGCTCAGATGTACCGGGCACGACAAGTGATGATTACCGGCATGGCGCTCATTGTCATCATAATCGCTACGGCAATCTGGATTACAACCAACGCCTTGATAAACAAGGCCCGGGAAAACGCGGAAAAACGAGAAGAGCTTCACTTTCAGCTTTTGCATGCCTCAAAACTGGCCTCCGTCGGAGAGCTTGCAACAGGCGTGGCTCATGAAATTAATAATCCTTTAGCCATTATTCTGGCATCAAGCGGTGTTATCAAGGATATGCTAAACCCTGAATTTGACATGGACGGGAGTCCCGGAAAAATCGTGCAAGAACTTGAAACGATTGATTCGGCTATCTTTCGGGCTCGGGATATTACACAGCAGCTGCTCAATTACGGGCGCAAAAACACCCCGAGGCCTATCCCTTCTGATATTAATAAAATTCTCGACGAGGTCATGCACGGTTTCAAGGAACGCGAGTTTGAGGTCACCAACATTAAAATAAATCGTCATTATGACCCTAAACTTCCGGAAATTCTGGTAGACCCGGATCAAATCAGGCAGGTCTTCCTGAATCTGATCAATAACGCGGGCGATGCGATTACCGGATCCGGTACGATCACCATATCCACTTGCCAGGATGCAAAAAATATTCGAGTTGCCGTAACCGATAACGGCCAGGGCATGAACTATGATCAGATTCAAAAAATCTTTGATCCCTTTTATACCTCGAAGGAAGCGGGTAAAGGAACCGGCCTCGGT
>JASFGZ010000151.1:0-9148 GCA_050123495.1 Desulfobacterales bacterium | reverse complement strand
ATGATAGAAGATGTTTTTATATTTAAAAAGAGACCAAGGACAATGCTGATTAATCCATGCCCGATGACATAAACGGCAATTGGAAGACCGACCAACAGGGACAGAAAGGTGATCCGGCGAAAAATAGGGTGTACATCGCTTTTTTTTGCAAATAACGCGATTGCTTTATCGGAATTGGCGAAAAACTTCTTCGAGGTTATTTGGTAAATTGACTCATTCCCACGCTTAAAGACGAAGTCATTACCTTTTTGAATGACTTCTAGATCAACAGCTATATTACTTTGAATCGGGATATAGTCATGGTGTATCAGAATCTTTTCAATAGCCCTGGCGCTGGCAACCTTTTTTGTCTTCTCCACCCTGCAGGTCTTGAGCATCTTCTGATCCAATGACTTAAATATCTCTGCCGGATAGAGCGTATATTTATAATAAAAGTTATTTATCCTGGATCCAACAGGGTTGGATAGTAAAAAAATATCACGAAAGTCTGAAAACATGCGACCGTCGGCTTGCCAGAATAAAAAAAGTGCCAGCACCACAACAGGAACGATATGAATTATTTCATTCCGGTGCCTGTTGTTCTTGTTCAAATAAGTCAGACTTCTTGCGGCGGTTACAAAGACTGCCGGTGGTATCATCAGAAAATATAGGGTAACAAAGAATTTAAATCCGTGAAAGTTCAGTGCAATCAGGCATAACAACCATAGAGATAAATAGAAGTAAAGAAGATATTGATCGCGGGAAAAAAGGCGATCCCAAACCCAGGCCAATACCAATGCGCAAAAAGAAATTCCCGCACCGATACTAAATGTAAAAAAAAGCCCACCGCAAAAAGCAGGACCGAAATCTTTCAGGCCGTGCATCACATATTGATTCGGTACTGTCAGATAGCCTGCATCCTTTATGGCCGTCAGACTGTCCAAAAGATCGGTATTGGATAAATAAACCTGCACCGTTGCCAGAACCTGAGCCACAAACATGCCTAGCAGTACTGTAGAAAAAGGATATAAGATATTTAGCCTTTTCGGCATAATTAATCTGCGCTCATTTGACAATAACGGCACGAAAAACCTTTCTTTTTAGTGATTTATAGACAATTTTGAATCTTCCAAAATTTGCTTACCGGTAAGTGATATGATATATTTTTCTAAGTTGAGCGATTTTTACAATTTGAAACGCTCAATCTAGAATTTTATCATTATAAAGACCCATCAGGTCAAGAAAAAGAACAAAGGAACTATTAATTTTGATCGTTGCCGTTCATCAACCCCAATATCTGCCATGGCTCGGTTACTTCGACAAAATGAGAAAGGCGGACGTATTTTGCTATCTGAACGATGTTCAATTTAAAAAAAATGAATGGCAAAATCGGAATCGTATAAAAACTGCGCAAAACTGGCAATGGATTACGGTTCCGGTTCGTTATCACTTTCCGGAAAAAATCCATGAAGTTCATATAAACAATGGCGTCGATTGGATGAGAAAACACCTTCAGGCCTTAAATACAAATTATCGCCGGGCGCCGTATTACAGCAAGTATATGCCGATCTTTGAGGAAGTTTATGCCGGGGAATGGGAGTTCATATCTGAATTAAATGTTCATCTGATAGAGCGCCTTAAAAGTGTATTAGAATTGCACGAAAAGCCCACCGTGCTCTCATCGGATTTAGAACTTAGAGAGGATCCGACCGATCGGCTTATCGATATATGTAAGGCGCTGGGAGCAGACACATATCTGGCAGGGCAGGGCGGGGCTGACTATATGGATCTGGAGCGTTTTGAAAAGAATGGCTTGAAGCTGACTATTCAGGAATTTCAACATCCGGTATACCCGCAATTGTTTGGAGAATTTCATTCTCATCTGTCCATCGTGGATCTGCTTTTTAACTGCGGTCCGGAAAGCATGAATGTCATTCGTGAGGGGAACGCAGAGTCTGCGAAGATTTAGAATAGGCCTCACGCAAAGACGCAGAGGCGCAAAGTTAAAAAATATTTTTGGGCAAAATCATTTAATACTTAGGCAGAGGTCAGCATGCAAAAAGCGACCATTTTAGCGATTGGGGCGCATCCTGACGATATCGAATTTGGCTGTGGCGGAACGCTTATCAAGTATAGCGAAAGAGGCCACCGACTTTTCCTGTATATTATGACCGAGGGCGGACTTGGCGCTGAAACCTCGACACGGGTTGAGGAGCAAATGGCTTCAAAAGCCATTCTGGGAGCCGAGGATATCTTCTGGGGCGGCTATGAGGATACCCATCTCGTGGTGGATATTGAACTTATAGAGAAGATCGAAACCGTTATCAAAAAAGTAAAGCCGGATTTTATCTTCTGTAGCTATCCGGAAGATACGCACCAGGACCATCGTCATCTCTCCCAGGCCGTCATGTCAGCCACGCGATACATTCGCAACGTCCTTTTTTATGAAGGCCCTACAACCCAAAATTTCGAACCGCATGTGTTTGTGGATATCTCCGACACCCTCGATAAAAAAATAAAAGCACTTAAAGCGCATAAGTCCCAGGTAATGAAAACCAACATCGAAGATCTTTCAATTGTTGAAGTTGCCCGCTCCAGTGCAAACTTTCGCGGAATTCAGGGGAGGGTAAAGTTCGCGGAAGCGTTTCATTCCTTAAGACTCTTTATAAATATATAAAGTCACATCTCAATGCCTGGTAGATGAATTAATACGATATCCAAATAATAAATCCGAAATCCGAATATCGAAACCCGAAACAAATCCTAATGACAAAAGCTAAAAATCCAAAACAATATGATTTGGAGGAACGGACGCTATTATTTGCCAAAAGGGTCAGGGCTTTTGTAAAAAAATTGCCCAAAACGTTAGCAAATATTGAAGATTGCAGACAACTTGTAAAAGCATCCGGATCGACAGGCGCTAATTATATTGAGGCCAATGAAGCACTGAGCAAGAAAGACTTTGTGATGCGAATTAAAATTTCAAGAAAAGAATCTAAGGAAAGCAGGTTCTGGCTTAAATTAGTCGATACTGGGAATGATGCTGAATTGGAAAAGGAACGAATGGAGTTAATAACAGAGTCTACTGAGCTGATGAAAATCTTTGGTTCTATTTTACAAAAATCGAAATAAAGTTTAGAAAATTTGGGAATTCGTATTTAGAGATTGTTTCGAATTTCGGGTTTCGCATTTCGTATTTAATACATTATCCATAATGCCCTAAGCTTTCAGAACCCATTCGGAAAATGAAAAATCAAGTAGAACGAAATTTAGACTTTATTCCGCATTCACGGCCGACGCTGGGTGAAGAGGAGGTAAGAGCGGTTGCGGCGGTTATCGAGTCCGGAAATATCGTCGAAGGGGAAGTCGTTCACAGATTTGAGAACGCCTTTGCCGAAAAGCTTGGTATCCGGCACGCGGTGGCCACGAGTTCCGGAACTGCGGCTTTGCATCTCATTCTTTTAGCGATGGGCATTGGTCCTGATGATGAGGTGATTATCCCCAGTTATGTGTGTACGGCCCTGCTGCATGCGGTGCAGTATGTCAGAGCCAGGCCGATTCTGGCGGAGATCGATCCGGTTACTTATAATATCGATCCTGATGATGTGCAAAAACGAATTACCCCCCGGACCAAAGCCATCATTGTTCCGCATATGTTTGGCCTGGCTGCCGATCTGGATAAACTCCTGAAATTGGATGTTCCCATCATAGAAGATTGCGCGCAGGCCGTGGGCGGAACATATCGCCAAAAACCGCTGGGCACGTTAGGGGATGCTGCCATCTTTTCTTTTTACGCAACCAAGATGATGGCCACCGGTGAAGGGGGGATGGTTACATCCAGTTCGATTGAACTCATCGAACGCATCAGAGATTTAAAAGCCTATGATGAGAAAGAGGCTGATAGGGTTCGGTATAATTATAAAATGACCGATGTTCAGGCAGCCATAGGAGAGGTGCAGCTTGCGCGTCTGGATGATTTTATCGATCAGAGAAAAAGCATAGCCCATCAGTATGTTAAGTCATTAGAATCATTAAGTCTAAAGCTTCCTGAGGAAAATTCCGAGCATATCCATTATCGTTTTGTTGTGGGTTTAGAAACCGATTGTGATTCTTTTCTCCGTTTACTTTCTAAAAAGGGGATTGGATGTGCCCGGCCGGTATTTTTACCGATTCACCGCCATTTAAAGCTGGACGGTTATCCGCTTACGGATCACGTCTGGAAAACTGCTGTATCTGTCCCGATTTATCCATCACTCGGCAATGTGCATATCGAAAGATTAATTACCGAATTTATTGATGTTTTCAGAAATAACCAAGATCGGCAGTAAGGTGACTTGAGGGAAAATTTTGCCAGTTTTTTGACAGCAATGGTTATTAATATGATAGATAATTGACAATTATTTAAATTAATTTCAGGTAGTTATTTACCTTCTCATTCTCCCTCCAAATGGCACGAAATGTGCAATCTGCATTAACCCAAGTGCGTTAAAATTCAAAGGATATTAAGGCGTTCACTCAATTTTCGATTTTTTAAGGGCCCTGCGGCATCCAATTGGGGATGTGAAGGGTGTTTTTTGCACCTTTTTGCTTTAACGGGTCAAATATATGTTGAATACGCGATAATTCACTATCCTATGGTTGAAATTGTAAAAGGCGAAACTTCTAAAAACTTCCTGAAACCCGGGATTGTTTCCAAAAAATCAATGCCTGGAAATGCCGGTATTCACCTGATCATTGATAAAAAGGAAGCCGAAGGTGAGAACAGCTTAAGTTCTCTGAACATTAACTGGTTTCTCTACATCTTATCGGCAATCTTGGCCTGTACGCTCTTTTTGCCCCCGGTACGCGGATTTTTTTCGGATAGCGGTTGGAGATGGGCCCATATTTTGTGTCTGTCATTTACGCTTTCGTTCTGTTTGAACCCGGCCTTTGCCTGGATTGCCAGAAAGCTGAATATCCTTGACGTGCCGGATGAGCGCAAACTTCACAAAGAAGCCACTCCTTTGCTCGGGGGGGCGGCTGTTTTTATCGGATTTAGCTTTGCCATCCTGACAAACGGAATTTTCTCCAAACCGGTATTGGTCATTCTGATTGCATCTTTAATACTATTTGTGATCGGGATCCTGGATGATTTTAGGGAAGTTTCTGCCGGGATAAAGCTTTTGGCTCAATTGGTGTGCACCGTATTGGTTATGAGTTGCGGAATTGTGCTGCGCGTTTTGCCGGCAGATATGGGTATTATTGCAACAATTGGAAATTCCTTTCTGACGGTTTTCTGGATTATCGGAATTACCAATGCCATGAACTTTTTTGATGGCATGGATGGCCTGGCTGCAGGACTGGGAGCGTTGATTTCATTTTTTCTGGGTGTGGTTGCCTTTCAAACAGCGCAACCTTTTCTGGGGTGGATTGCGGTCGCTATGCTGGGCGGTTGTCTGGGTTTTTTACCTTTTAATCTTCGGCCGAAAAAAAATGCAGCCATTTTTCTCGGAGATGCCGGCAGTATTGTTATTGGATTTATTTTGGCATGCGTGGCGGTATATGGAGATTGGTCCGAGAGCAGCCCGGTTGTCGCGCTGGTTTCACCGGTCCTTATTTTCTGGATTTTAATCTTCGATATGGTCCACATCACGGTGGATCGAATACTGACAGGTAAAGTGACAAATTTCAAAGAATGGATCGAGTACGTGGGAAAGGATCACCTTCACCATCGTCTGGAAAACATACTGGGCGGGAAAAAGCAAAGCGTACTCTTTATATATCTTCTGGGGCTATGCCTTGGCACCAGTGCGGTTGTGCTGCGCAATGCCAGGCCGGCTGATGCTGTTTTACTGATTATCCAGGCCTGCATTATGATGGTGCTGGTAACGGTGCTGGAGAGGCGCGGGCGGCTCGCAAATGGGTCGCTGAAATCTAAACCTTAATTCGTTTTACGGGAACACCACTTCGTACCCGGCGATTCATATTCAATCGGACACAGATTGGCGCAGGATGATTTTTTTTGCTCCGAAACACTAAAGTTGAGTTTGAATTAGGCCAATAAATCCTCTGGAGATTAAAAACGTGGTGCAATTTAGAAATATCGAAGACAAGCCCGGGGCATTGCGGCGGCCATCTGGCACTAAGAGTGCAAAATTAAGTTTTGTGAAGCTCACCGAAGGCCAGACAAAATCCGCTAAAAAGGCTATTCAGACGCCTACTGATGAAAGCCGCAAACTGCTTTATGATGCGGCTTCAGCATACTTAAGTGATGTTTTGAATGCCGTACGCAACCGCAAAGGTTTTACCCTTGAAAAAGGCTTTGAGGTTGTTAGAAAAATCGTCGGTGTGAATCATCCTCAGGACCCGGCCCTTGTTATGGCGCTGCACCATGATAATTGGCGTCAGTATGTCATTCATCACCCTGTCAATGTTTCTATTTTTGCCATAAAGATGGCTGATCACCTTGGCTTTAATAGGGAAAAACAGGTGGAAATCGGAATGGCGGGACTGTTGCACGACGTGGGCATGGCCGCGGTCCCGGAAAACATCCTTTTCAAGCAGGGCAAACTGAACAATGCGGAAATTAAGCTATTCAGACAGCGGCCCAATTTCAGCTCTAAAATCTTACGAACTTTGGGCAATAAATATGCCTATCTGGCGGAATGCGCGGTGCAGGTTTATGAGAGGGTAGACGGATCCGGATATCCGCGTGGTCTGAAGGCAAGCGAGATGCATGAGTACGCTCAGCTTATCGGGCTCCTGGATATGTACGAGTCTCTGATTCATTCCAGACCGCAAAGGGCCAGGCTCACGCCTTTCGCGGCGGTGAAAGAAATTATCAACACCAGCAAAAAGCACTTCCAGAAAGAATATCTCAAAGCGCTTCTGAGCATCTTTACCGCCTTTCCGATTCACAGCTATGTGCGGCTGAATTCGGATGCGATCGGCAAGGTCATCGAAACCTATCCGGATCAACCCCTGAGACCCAAAATTCAGATTATATATGATTCTCAGAAACGCAAAGTATTAACTGAAAAAATTGTAGCGCTTCCCGAAGATCCGCTTTTGAATATTGTCGATTCGATCAATGAGAACCAAATCCGGCAACTAGTTAAAGGCTGACTGTAGACTTGACCGGGAAGGGTAATCCGCTGAAGAACCGAAATTTAATTTCAATTGAATTTAAGTTTTTGTACACTTTTGCCGATATTAAAGATGAAAAAATAAAGTGCGAAGTAGTTCCTTAAAACCAAGTTAATTCAATTACTTTAAACGTATTCTCAAAATAAAATGTAATAAGCTGTAGAAATTCGAATGAAATGCGCTAGTTGGTGGCGTTTTCATTCATAAAAAAGGAAACATTGTTTATGTATTTAGAGCATTGGGGTCTTCGAAAATCACCATTCGGGAATGTGCCGTCACAGGATGTATTTTATCGGTCCCCCCAGCATGAAGAAGCCCTGCGCCGGCTGTTGTATGCGATCGAGCATCGTAAAGGGGTTGCCATGCTTACCGGTGAAGTCGGTTGTGGTAAAACAACGGTTACCAAAGCTCTCAACAACCATCTCAACAGGGATCAATTTCAGTTTCAAATTATTTCGAATCCCGCTTTGCAGCCTACAGATCTCATCAAGGCCATTTTGTTAAAGTTAGGTGGTACGAATTCCGATAATGGATCCAAAACGGCATTGCTTGACCGGCTCCAGAATTTGCTCTTTCAAAATGCGGAACAGGGCGTCAGCACGGTATTAGCCATCGATGAGGCCCATGTGATTTCGAATCAGGCGACGCTGGATGAGCTGCGGATGCTGCTTAACATTCAATCTGAAGATGAGTTCCTCATAACACTGATCCTGTTGGGCCAGCCGCCGTTACTGAAAAATATATCAGAGCTTCAACCTTTGAAAGAAAGGATCAGCATAAAATTTAATCTTGAACCCTTGGATATTGAAAACACCTTACGTTATGTTGTCTTTCGGCTAAAAAACGCCGGGGCAAGTCGGGGGATTTTCACCCGGGAGGCGATTGAAACGCTTTATGAATTTTCAGGAGGTATTCCCCTGCGGGTAAACAACGTGAGTGATCGCTGTCTTTTGATCGGTTTGATGCAAAAAGCCGAACTGGTGGACAGCAAAATAGTTGAGGACGCGATAGAAGATCTCGGATCTCAACGACGTGTTAGATAAAAAAATATAAAGGATAGAAAATGGATACCCATTCAAGAACTGGATTGGTATGGGCAGGATGTCTGGCGCTATTGATTACCATCGGATGTGCGCAGAACAAAACCTATCAAGCACCATCGGCCGAGTCGGCGAGTTCGAAGGCAGCCGGAGCCGGTCTGGTAACTGCGGGTAAATTCCATTCGGTTGTAATGGCAGATATGGATAATGACGGGAACATGGATGTTGTCGGCGGTGCCAGCACACCGGGTTTGGTCACCATCAGTTATGGTGACGGCAACGGCGCTGTGTCTGAGCCGCAGTTTCTCCCCGTCCATGGCGAGGTCCGATCGGTTGCGGTGGCGGATTTCAACGAAGATGGGCTTAATGACATTGCCTTTTCCGTCGAAAGAGAAACCTCCGGAATTCGCCTGTGGATGAATCAGCCCAATCGCAGATGGAAGCAGGAAAACGGTCCAACAAAACTAAATAAGTACCAGAATATAAAAACGGCCGATGTCAATGGTGATGGACACATGGATATCATCGCCGCCAATTCCACCGAAGAATCAAATGCCGGTGTGCAAGTTTGGTTGGGTAATGGAAGAGGCGGATGGATTGCGGAATCCGGTCCGACGACATTGGGGCGCTACATGGATGTGGCTGTGGCGGATCTCAATAAGGACGGTTTGCCGGATCTGATCGGAGCCGGCTGGGGTCTATCCGGAGCCCTGCGTGTCTGGCTTGGAGACGGAACCGGCAGGTGGTTTTCCATCTCGCCGTTAAATATAGGAAGCTACTATGGCGTCAGTGTCGGTGATCTGGACAGTGATGGAAACCCGGATATCCTGGCCGCAACCCACAAAGGCGGGATCCAAATCTACATCGGAGACGGGCAAGGGAATTTCAACTGGCTTAAGAAGGGACCCGAAGGAGAAACGAGTTTCTGGAGTGTTGTTTCTGTCGATTTGAACGGTGATAGCCGCAAGGATATTATTGCCAGTTCGCTTGACTCCCTGGGTCTT
>JASFGZ010000150.1:0-9152 GCA_050123495.1 Desulfobacterales bacterium | reverse complement strand
ATCAGTTCATCCGCAGCGGAATCATCCCGTTTGCAGCGATACAGGGCAGGGACATCGCCTTTGTCCCCGATGAAACCACCGCAGCAGGTATCTCCTTGCGTTACCAGCTGTTGGTCTCCCGCATCACCCAGCTGTTGTTGTGGTGCCGGGACCACTTCGAAAAAGGCATCAAAGGTGCGGATCTGGAAGCGGAACTCGAGCAGGCTTTTGGATTATTCTGGGAAACCAGCGGGCATTCCGGCCCCGAATCCCTGGAAATTCTGGCCGGCAAATCCGACCCGCAAGGCCGGGTTCCGGTGCGAATTGCCCTGAAACCCAGCCGGCAGATTCTTTCTTCCAAAGATACGGTGGCGCTTGATTTTTTGTGGTAAAATTCGCGGGCGCGCGGGAGGCAAATGTTGATAACGCTTAACAGTCGACTAAATCAAATACCCGCCATCGGACGTGCTTGCCGGGGGGACGACGTTCAGAAGCGGAGTCTCCCCTGCCTGATGCTGAGTCAACGACCACCCGCACAGCGGATGGCTTGGATTCTACCGCCATCGGCGGGAAAAGACAGGGGCGCGAAGTGCCCCCATCATTCTTTCAGGCAGGCCTTCAGGGCATCCTTAAGCGGGTCAGGGATGTTATCGGCCGCATCCAGGTCGATAATTTCCTGGAAGGCGGGAATACCGGAAAGCTGTGTAATCTGAAGAACAAAATCGTCCGGGGGCAGGAAAGTCTCTATCGGGGCTCTCAAGACCGCAACCGGAAGGCCGCCTAAATCCTTCAATTCCTGAATTTCCACCTCGTAACGAAGATCCTGCAAAAGCTGTTGAAGGGCCGGAAATTGCTTCAAGAAAATTACAAAGGTCAAATGTGCGATCAGAGACTGTTTCATATCCTCAGGCTGGCGGTTTTCTTCTCCTGAGACCATGGCCGCCAGGCGACTGATGGGGCACTCACTCTGGTAGGATAAAATCCAGCGGGTCGCGGCCGTAATGGTTGTCGCCTTTTCTTTGGTCTCTCCCGCGTAAAGCGCATATTGATAAGGCACCGCATCGAGTTTATTTGAAATCGGCGGCAACGGTGACCGCAGTTTTTTGGACAGCCCAAAAGGCTCTTTGCAGATCGCGGCAAAATATTCCTGAAGCTCGGCAAAGGCCTTGTCGGAACCATGGACTTCATCGGTTGAAGCACTTTCAATATAGGTTCCGAGCAGCTTTCGGGGGATAAAAAGCGGTCTGAGCACGTTCAAATGTTCACTTAATCTTTTTTCGAGAAGCGCTGAAATCTTCTCGGTGTTCTGACGAAGCCGCATAAACTGCTGATTGTCCAAATCCTTGCGAATGATTTCTGTACTGTCCATTTCGCCACCTCGTATCTGTTTTTTTTGTTAACGCTGGTGCTTTTCTGCGTGCAACAACGTGTCCGCTGGAGCGAGTCTTGCCCGTCAACCCGGCTATTTCAGCCTTACCACAAACACCTCCGCCGCTTCTTCGGCGGAGTAAGGACCGAACACAATCGACTCGGGGAACCCTTCTACTTTTATAAAATAAGCGGTCTCGGTATCCAATTCGTTTTGAGCGGCCCAGGCCGTATATTCTTTTCCCCCCATTTCCAGCTTCAGGCCTTCCATCGGGTAATTCAGCACCGTTTTGGCCGGCAGACGGCCGCAAGGCCCGACCGCATGCAGGGCAATCTCGGCGCCGGCCACACCGAACATCACCCCGGGCCAGCTCGAATTCTGCGGCCGCACCTCAAACCACTGGCCGATCTGTTCATTTCCGTAGATATCCATATGATATTCTGAAGGTAGCGGCTTTGCGGGCTTATGAACCCTGGCCACCAGCTTCGCTCCCAACCCGGCATCCGAGGCCGGCATCACCTCCGCGCCTTTGAGTGGCGTGCTCAGTTGCTCGGAGGAGATCGATTCTCCCCGGGTTTGAAGGATCATGATCGGAAAATGCAGACCCCTTTGGGCCTGGGCGGTAATCGCCAGCAGCGACAGCCCGTAAAGCGTGTCCGCTGCCAGCAGTTCATCATCCGAACCTAAAATGGCCCACATGGAAATCTTGGCATCCAACAAACTGTCCCTGGCCGCCATCCAGGCCATATTCTTCAAATCATCCTTCCAGAAATGCCCTTGAATCTCCAACCCGTAAGTTTTCATCCGGGACATCAGTTTTTTGATCGGATCCTGGGAGGAACCGAGGGAGGTGACCCATATAATTTTCATAGTGGGTTCTCCTTGTATTCTAGCGGACAAGTTTGAATGAACTTTTGCAATTGGTTATCCATATACCGATTGATGCCCTCTGGATATTGCCTTTATTTAAGGATCAACACTTTGAATTGGCTCGGTACAAGGGTGGCGCCTGGAACATTCAAGCTCATTCCGTTCTGACCGGTCATGCTGGTCATTTTGGTGGCCGGCATCCCCTGGAGAAGAACCGAGAATGATCCCATCAGATGCCGGTCCGGACCCATGACCATCTGGGAGGCAACGCCGCCGGCCACGCCGGGGTTATCCCCATTGCTGGTGGTGCCTATAGTGTTCATGTTGTGCGCCGGAGTTCCGCCCATAAACACTTTGAAGCAGGGCGGGACGCGTGTCATACCCATGGCCATGTTGGGATAAGGTATGGGTATGGGACCAGCAGGTGTCGGCGTCTTGCATACATCCGGAAAAGCCAGGGCCATACCGCCCATCTGCGTATTTGCAAACATTTTTCCTCCTTAACCGATATTGATTCTTTCACCATCGATATGCACATCCTCTTTGGCGGTCATCTGGGAAAAGGTACCTCTCAACATCAGGGATTTATCGGCAATATAATTTAAAGCGCCTGTTTTAACCTGATCCGTATCTTCAACAAACCGGTATGAACGCTTGGTTCTTCTGAAAAAACGCTCCGTTATCGAGTCAAATGCTCTGGCAAGAAGCTTCACGGTTTCCAGACTTCCTTCAAAAAAATTGCCCAGGAAGGTGAGCCTGCCGATATTTATTTCTCCCTTTGAAGAAGATATTCCCAGGCTTGAAGAAACAAGGTTAATTTCTTCAGGGCTTGCCAGATCAATACCCTGTTTTGAGGCAATCGAAAGGCTGCCTTCATCTGTTTTGATATCCACATCGGCATCAAATGACAGGGTCGCTTTTGCGCCCTGTTCTCTTTCGAGCACGGCAAGAATATAGCCTCCGCCAAGACTGCTCAAAGAAACCAGAACCAGATCGTTTACTTCAGGCTGGACCACGCAGCTGACAGCCCGCCTAACGCGATAAAGACCGGATTCGGTCTCAACAGAGTAGAACGTATCCACCTGTGAAACGACCTTTGCATACGCCTGCCCGGCGTTTGCAGATAAATGCTTTCTTGCAAGATTGTCCATGCTGTCCTCCGTTTATCCGTTAGAAGTGGTTTCAAAACCCCATCTAAGGCCCAATGGCTGCGTTGCAGGCCTCCGGTAAATGCTCACATACCCACGTATGCTGCGCTTTCCCGATCGGCCTGACGCCTTGCCCTTGAACCTGATCTGAGGTTTTGAAACCACTTCTACTCATTGCGGCTTGAGGCCCGGCGCTCAAGCCGTGCATCTTTTACTTAGATTCCTCCGCAAAAACAAAGTCCTCCGCCTCGGCAAGCGCCTTATCCGTGCCGAGCGCAAGCTGCCTGGTGGCACCGGTCCAGTTTGTGTGCTCTTCGACGATCCGGTGCAGCTTGGCTCGATACATGGATGCGCGCGACATGTTCGCGCCCGAAATGTCGGCATGAGAGAAATCGCTGCAGGTTAGATTCGTCCCCGCAAACACTGCTGCTCTACAGACCGCTTTTTCAAAGATGGCCTGCTCGAGATCGGCCCCTGTAAAATCAGCCTGGTTGAGCTCCGCATTTTGAAAGTTGGTGGATTTCAGCATGGCCCCTTTAAGACTGGCTGCGGTCATTTTCGTTTTGGTAAACATGGCATAGCCGGCTGTCGCTCCATCAAGCCTTGCTCTGGACAGATCTGATTCCGTGAAGTTCACCTGGGTCAGATCTGATCCGCTGAAATCAACCCCGGACAGGTTCGATTTCTGGAACTGGGTCAGGACAAAATGCATCTCCTTCAAATCCAGTCCGGACAGATTGCAGCTCATCATGAACGTAAGATCAAATCTGGCGTTTGTTAAAACCGTCTTTGTCAGGTCTGCTTCCATCAAAAACGTTCTGCGCATATTGGCGCCGGAAAAATCAGCGTCCGGCAATACCGCACCCTTAAAAACCGTGTGCTCGAGGTTTGCGTCCTTTAAAAGTGCGCCGGAAAGGTCTGCATCAATAACATTTGCATGAAAAAGGTTGGCCCCGGACAGATCCGCCCCACAAAGGTCAGCCTCCGTCAGGGTGGCCTTGGTCATATCAGCACCAGCAAGGCTGACCTTGGGAAGCCTCGGCTTGGTCATAATCGCATCAGACATGCTTACACCGGTCATGTCGGCGCCACTGAAGTCCGCTTCGTTAAATATGGATTCTTTTAAGATGGCGTTTGCCAGATTGGCCTTTGCAAAGGACACATTCTCAAATATACCCCCCGCAAGATCTGCACCGGAAAGGTCCATGCCCGCAAGGTCGGCCCTTTCTATTATCTCGCCTTGCTTGATATTATGTGTCAGTTCTTCCCTTGTCACCCGGCCTCCAATCGGAAATTTTAGTCATCTTAAGGTTTGCACCCCTGAAATCGGTTTCCCCCACGACCGCCCGCATGACTTCAGCGCCGTATAGATTGGCCATCCTCAAATCGGTCCTCACCAGCGTAACGCTCTTGAGATTGGCCTCCATCAGGTTTGCTCCGATCATCTTTGCGTCACTGAGATCGGCCTTTATCAAAGTGGCCTTTTTCGCTGTAATGCCGGTTAGATCCGCGTTATTGAGGTTTGCCTTCATGAGATTTGCATGGTTCAAACTGGCTTTTACAAATGATGCATCTGTAAGATCCGCTTCCATCAGGTTTGCATTGTTAAGGATGGCACCTTTGAACTCGGCCCCTTTAAGATTCGCATTCTGCGGAAAACGCGCGTTTGTAAGGTCTGCATTATTGAACACAGTCTTTTCGCAGGACGCTCCGATAAAATTCACACCATCAGCCTTTGCACCTGTAAAGTTAACACCGTCCAATTTCGGCTTGATAAAGTTTGTCCCGGTCAGATCTGCGCCTGAAAAATCAGCACCGGAAAAATTGGTCTCAAGTAAGTTTATCTCTTTCAGGCTTGTGTTTGAAAGGTTTGTATCATCAAAGGACGCTTCTATCAGCTCAGCTTTGTCAAGGGTCGCGCCGCTGAAATCCGTTCCAATCAGCTTGCTCTTTGAAAGAACAGCTTCGGTCAGGTCTGCATTCTTCACTTCAGCGCTGGTAAGATCCACACTGCCCAGGCAGGTTCCGTGCATCTTTGTGCTGTTCAGTTTTGCGCCGGTCAGATCCGCCCATGCAAGTACGGCCCCTGACAGGTCGGCGCCTGTAAGATCTGCACCTGACAGGTTTGCACCCTCGAGATAAATTCCCCGAAGGTCAACGTTTTTTAGATCCATACCGCTTAGATCAACTCCCGCAAAATCCCTTCCCTCACAGGACTGATCCCGAGCATACACGGCGAGAAACTCCTGCTTCAGATTGTCTGCCTCTTCCGGGGAAAGCGGATCGGGCTTTGGAATATGATGGGCGGTCTTGATATATGCTTCTTTGGATTTTTCCTCTGCAAGTTTCAGCTTCTCAAGCATCGCAGGGTCATCCGGGTCGATCTTTTTCATCCTTTCAATTGCTTCAATCATCGGAAACTTCTTTTCTCCGGATTGCTCTTTTGCCTGGGCAACGGCCGTATCATAATCGATACCCATGCTCGCGCAGGTCTCTTTTACCTGTATCTCAACGGTTTCCTTTGCTTTTCTTAGTTTCTGTATCATATCATCCGCCCAAATAATCGGCCGTTTGGGTTTCTGCGTCTGGAGCTTTGCCATTACTTTATCAAAGTCAAACCCCTGTTTGTCGCAGAGTTCTTTTATCTTTTTTTCCGCCTGTTTTTTTCTGGCTTTAGTATCGGCCAAGGCTTTTTCCTTTTTGGCCATCGCATCGGTCTCAACCTCTTCCATCAATCGCATAATCTCATCAGGATCTAAGTTATTCGGATCGATTTCAGGCATTTTTGGCGGCGGCGGTGGTGGCGAGGGTGTGACTTTTGTCGGATCAAGCCCGTGTTTCTCACACATTTCCTCCATTTTTTTCAGAGCTTCCTGCTTTTTCTTCTCTGCCTTTTCCTTTTCTTTTTCAGCTTTCTTCTTCATATTTTCTGAAAGAGCATCCTCTTCCTTACCCATATCTTTAATCAGAGAGGCCAACCCGGATTTTTCACCGTGAGGAATGAGGTCCTTCTCATCGAGCATGTATAGTGCACCTTTTTTATCATCCAGCCGTTTTAATAATGCCGCCCTATAATGCTCAAATGACTTTGGTTCTTCATTAATTCTTTCGTAGGCAACTAGCAGATGCAGGATATCTTCGGCATCATCGGTCTGAATTTCAGCAACACCGCGCCATATGGTTATCCCTTTTCCCGCATGGGGAAAGAGCCAGACCGTGTCGAGGCTGGTCTTAATTTCTTCAAATTCTTCGCCATTGCGAGTTTTTTTGTTAATAAAGCAACGTGACTTGACGCCCGGAAGTTTTGCCTGTACCGTTTTTTTGTCAGGATGCATTCCCTTTATTTCTACTGACTCATCACCATTGAAAAAAGTATCAATCCACTGGTCTTCAGGAGCCACATTGAAATATGTGGGATCCATGTCAGCAGCCAACCCTGGGAACAGCTCCTCGAGCCATTTCTGGTCATAAGTACCGACTTTATCCATACGCTGAGGCCAGGTGAAATCTATTGGGCCAAATCCCGCGGGTTCGGGTTTATTCTTGGGCGAGTCGATGAGTTTTGTCGGATTCTCGATGTTCGGCAACGGATGCACCGAATCTCCGGTGCCGGTCTTTATTGGGGCGTGTCCCTTGCCCAACGGGTTTTTCTTGTACTCAGGACCGCCGAATGCGTTCTCGTAGCTGACAGCCATTTCGGTGAAGGGCATGGGGTCGGAGATGGTTTTAAACACTCCTCCTTTTCGTTTCCAGAACCGGTCGCCGAACACGTGGAGGGTTTTGTTGACGGGTCCCATCTGAAGACGAACCTCATAGGCCGGCAACGGCTTTCCCCCGGGCGCGTAACACCTGCCGGTGACCAGCACCTCGCCCCGAGGTTTGGGCATACAAAGGTCCAGCATGGCCTCCTTGCCAAGCTCCGAGCTAGCGAATCTCCAAAGATCGGGCTCGGAAAACAGTGTTGGTGAAGATTCAAAGGAAAAGAAGCTAATGATTGTCGTGCAGAGATAGAATGACCTCTTTGCTTCAAAGGTCTTGTACAGCAGGCTCTGGTTTAAAGGCTTTATGACTTTCATTGTTAATGTGTATTCAATTGAAAACAAGTTAATTCATAATCGTTAAACTAGAATTTTCAACCTTTAAATTATCCTTAGCAAGCAATAGCACTTTGTTTTGAAAAACCACATCTTCCTTTAACAACCCAAATCCTTGGTGGAATTCCATTTTTGTACCGCCAGATGCCTCAAGAACACCAGCATATGAAAATTCTTGTTTAAATCCCAAAAACGCCTGGAGACTGTTTGCTAAAGACAATTCATTTTTTGATCCTAAAAACACTTCTAAGGCACCTGCTAAAGAAAGCGCCTGATTAAATGATAATGATGCTTCAAATTTCTCACCAAGAAAGAACCCGGCTTTTGCTCCGGCATTGAATTCCACATCATCATCATAAACATTTAATATTTTCTTGCCCTGAACAGTTATATTTCTGTCACCGTTTATGGTTTCGGTTTTATTGCCTTGAATTGTACCCGTATAGTTCTTCTTTACAGTTTCGGTTTTATTACCCTCAACCGTTCCGCTATGATCTTTCTTTACAGTTTCGGCTTTATTACCTTCAACCATCCCGCTATAATCCTTCTTTACGGTTTCGGTTTTATTCCCTTCGACTGTTTCGGTGAGATCACCCGGTTTTTCCACAGTCCTTTGATAATTGTACTGTTTTTTTTCCTTCAGCCCTATGTTTTCCTGGTACTGGTTCCTGACATTTACGGTTTTATTGGCATCGATGTCCATATCCATGTTTTTACCGGAGAAATGCCGCATATTCCCATCGGTTTTCAACTCCACTTCATGGACAGGGCTTCCGGGCGCGCCCAGGTGAAGATAGGAGTTGTTATAGGGAGTCGACAGTTTGACTTTTTCCATGCCCATAAGATCCTGCATTTCCAGCACATTCCCGCTAGCTGACTTGATCGTGTTGCGGGTCGCATTTAGACTGGTCACCACACTTTTGGTCTCTGCATTCGGCACGGCCCCCGCGATGATGGGGCGGTCCGGATCCCCGTCGACAAAGGTCAAAAGGACCTCGGTGCCCTTGTGCAACGGAAAGTGCATGCCGTGGTCGGCGCCCGCGTAAGGCTGCACCATACGCACCCAGCGCGAAGCCTTGCCCCCACCATTGCCGTTCTGGTCGAAGGGCAGCTTGACTTTGTAGCGCCCCTCGTCGTCGATTTCCGCGTACTGGCCGATACCGGCGGCGTCCACCTTGGCGTTCATGGTTCCGTAAAAGCGTGGCTTGGTGGTATTGCGCTCGGGGCGAAACTGTACACCGGCCGGGATGGCCGTAAAGGCGTTGATGTAGGTGGGCTGCTGTTCGCCTTCAGTCAGCTCCTCGCCGGTACCGGTCATAAAGGCACTCGTCTGACCCCCCTGGTGTTCGATTTCGGCAATCAGGTATTTCTGGTTGTAGCTCTCGCGGTAATGACCGACGATTTCAAAGATAAAACCGGGGCACAAAGCCGGCTGGGTGCCTTCTCCGTGGAAAAGGTTCTCACGGCACCGAATCTCCTCAGCCCTGACTTTAGCCAGAGCGTGGCCCTCTTCAGGTGTCTTGAAATGCTCCCCGTAGAAATAGACATTTCCGCGTCCTTTTGCATCCACAACCGTGTCCGCTTTGAGCTCCAGGGAAGGCTTGCGATAGTTGTAATCGTTTAATATGACCTTGTTGGGCAGCCTTTTCTGGCGACAAAAAAATGCTTTGACCGCCTCTTCTTCGGGCGCCA
>JASFGZ010000149.1:0-9167 GCA_050123495.1 Desulfobacterales bacterium | reverse complement strand
AGAAATCGAGCATACCGCCGATCGAGCGTTGCGAGTTTTCGGGATCAACTTGCTAGAATTATTTAACAGCGCGGCCCAGGGGATGATTGGCCTGATGGTGGCGGATCTGTCGAAGGTTCCACTCGACGTCGAAAAATCCATTGAACTGACGGCCATCGATGCGGAAAGTCTGCTGGTGGAATGGCTGAGTGAATTGGCTTACTGGGCGGACGCTGAAATGCTAATTTTTAACACATTCCGCATACAAAACGTAAGCGCCACCCATCTTAAAGCACGCATCTTGGGGGGCAGGGTACCCGAACTTAAAAAGCAGATTAAGGCTGTAACCTATCATAATCTCAAAATCATCAAGACCTCTCAAGGTCTGGAAGCGACAATTGTCTTTGATGTTTGAAATATACGGTTTGCCGGTTGCGCCCGTTTGCCCGATAACAAGGGAGGGACAAAATGGTTGATGCCCATGATTTCGAACAACTTGAGAAACATCTATTTGAAGTTCCGGTTTCTTTCCGCAAAGACATGCGCGTCCCCGCACGCTTTTATGCAGATGAGGAGCTGTTAAAGGGTGTGGTTGCGGATAACAGCTTACAGCAGTTGATCAACACCGCCACTCTACCCGGTATTGTTAAATATGCGCTGGCCATGCCGGACATTCATCAGGGTTACGGCTTTCCCATCGGCGGTGTGGTGGCCACCGAGCTGCCGGATGGGATTATTTCACCGGGCGGCGTTGGCTATGACATCAATTGCGGCGTGCGGTTATTGGCCACGCATCTAAATCAGGAGGAGGTCGATCCCCATCTGGATGATTTGGCCACGGTTCTTTATTCGAACTGCCCCAGCGGTGTCGGCAAAGGCGGTCATATTAAGCTGAAAGCCGCTGAACTCGACCAGGTAATGACTGCCGGGGCAAAATGGGCTGTAAAACGAGGATACGGCTCAGAAACAGATCTTGAACGCACCGAAGAGAGCGGCTGCCTGGCAGGAGCGGATCCGGGAAAAGTCAGCCAGCGCGCCAAAGACCGGGGCAAAGGACAGGTGGGGACCCTGGGCGCGGGGAATCATTTTATCGAACTGGATGTTGTGCACAGGATTTTCGATGAAAGTGCCGCTCAACGAATCGGCCTTTTCCAGGATCAACTCGCAGTACAGATTCATTGCGGCTCGCGCGGTCTGGGACATCAGATTTGCGGCGATTATGTTAAACGGTTTCAGAAAATGATCCCCAAATACGGACTGAACCTGCCGGACCGAGAGCTGGTCTGTGCACCGCTGAGCAGCTCGGACGGGCAGGATTACCTGGCCGCAATGAAAGCAGCAGCGAATTATGCGTTTGCAAACCGCCAGGTGCTCGCGTTCCATATCCGTCGCAGTTTTGAACAGGTCCTGGCCGGCAAAGTATCCAATCATCACATCTTCCAGATTTATGATATTGCGCACAACATCGCCAAAGTCGAAACCCACCAAATCGACGGAAAACCGTTGCAGCTATGTGTTCATCGCAAAGGCGCCACACGGGCATTCGGCCCCGGGTCGGCAGAACTGCCGTCTGTTTACCGTGATATCGGGCAGCCTGTATTGGTTCCCGGTTCAATGGGGACCGCATCCTGGGTTTTGGTCGGTACCGAAAGATCCATGGCGCAGACGTTTGGATCGACCTGCCATGGCGCCGGGCGTACCATGAGCCGCAAAAAGGCCAAGAAGACCATTCACGGCTCACGGCTGCGTGAGGCGCTCGAGGGACGCGGCATTCTCATCCGAGCCGGCAGCATGTCCGGTCTGGCTGAAGAAGCGCCAAAGGCTTATAAGGATGTGGACCGGGTCGTTGAAGTTGTGCACGGCGCAGGCATTGCGAAAAGGGTGGCGAAGCTAAAGCCGATAGCGGTTATTAAGGGCTAAACATTTTAAAACCAGTTAAAAGAAAGGAGAAGGAGCCATGAGAGTACAAATGAAGAATATTCTTTGTGCCACGGACTTTTCCGATTTTTCAAACCATACCATACCCTATGGCGTTGCCCTGGCAAAAGAGTTCGCTGCCAAGCTCTATATTTGTCATGTGATAGACCTATCCGCTATTGCCATTTACGGTGAGTTTCAGCTGAATCCGATCGATCAGCAAAGTCGTATTAAAGAAAAGGCCGGGGAGCAGCTGGACCAGTTAATCGGTACGCAACCTGTTAAATGGGAACCCGTAATTACAGTTGGCCATACAGCCGATGAAGTATCTCGTTTGGTTGAAGAAAAAGAAATTGATCTGGTCATCGCCGCCACCCGCGGCCGCTCCGGCCTTAAACGTTTAATTTTGGGTTCGGTTACCGAACGCCTGATGCGTGTCCTTTCATGTCCCTTGCTGGTGGTCAACAGCCCGGAGCACGAATTTATTGATCCGATCAATCAGGAGATACGCCTCAAACGGATCCTGGTCGGATGCGATTTCTCGCCGGATTCGGATCTGGCGTTTCAACATGCCTTAAGCCTGGCACAAGAATTTGAGGCTGACCTGCATTTGGCCCACGTCGTTGAGCCCTCCGTATCCAATGAATTGCGTATACCGGATAATTCGCTGATCGAAGAAATTCAAGAGGGACTACACAGTCGTCTAACGGAAAAACTCATTGCCATGGTACCCGAGGAAGCGCGCAACTGGTGTACTCCCCAAACCCGTATTTTGGAAGGGCGTCCCTATGAAGAGTTGGGAGCATATGCCAAAACCGAGGATATGGACATGATTGTTCTGGGGGTTCGGGGCCACGGGCTGGTAAAAACACTTTTGTTAGGATCGACTACAGACCGGGTGGTGCGCCAGGCCCCCTGCCCCGTTCTGTCGGTGAGCACCAAAGCCCGAAACGGATAATGGCTTGAGTGTGGATTTTTGTGCGCCAGATGTGCCCTAGTTGTCAATTAAATAATCAAAGAGATCAATTGATGCCGGGCTGTCCCACTCCCTTGGCCCAATCGCTTTGCCGATTATTCTTCCTTGTTTATCAAGAACAAACGACGTCGGAAGCAAATTGACGCCAAACCAGGATCCCACCTCTCCGCTGGAATCCAAAAGAGCGGTAAACGACAATTTATTTTTTTCAAAAAACGATTTTACCTGCGCATCGGCTTCCTGTGAATTGATCGCGACCATGACGAAATTTTTATCTTTAAACCTGCGGTGCAACTTTTCCATAGATGGCATCTCGATAATGCATGGGGGACACCATGTCGCCCAAAAATTTAAAAAGACAACTTTACCGCGAAACTCAGATAAACTGACCGTATTCCCGAAAACATCTTTAAGCTGAATTTCTACCGGCCGGGAAATATGAGGAATTTTGAGAATCCCAATATTGCTGAATAAGCGCTCCAACGCCTGATCCTGGGAGCCGGCAATCGCAAAAAATCCGTTATAAAACAGATGAAGCCCGACACCTGCCGACATTGCCAGCAGGATAATGGTCAGCAATATAAATGTAAATGATGTCTTTTTCTTCATTTTCAATTATCTTCAACCACCTTGCCATCGGAAACCCGCATGAGTCTGCGGGCATAGTTGGCACATTCCGGGCTGTGGGTAACCATGATAATGGTCATGCCATCCGTATTGAGGCGTTGAAGCAATTTCATGATTTCAGTTGATGTTTTGGTATCAAGGTTGCCTGTGGGTTCATCTGCCAGCAAAACCGGCGGTTCATTGACAACAGCCCGCGCAATTGCCACGCGTTCTTTTTCGCCACCGGAGATTTGATTCGGCAAGCGTTCCGCTTTATCAAGCAGCCCCACCTGGGATAAGGCATTTTCAACCATTGCGCGTTTTTGTCTTTTGTTTTTCTTTATGATGGTCAAAGGCAACATCACATTTTCGAAAACCGTCAGATAGGGTACCAGGTGGAAACTCTGAAATATGAAACCGAGAAATTCCCTGCGAAAATCTGCCTGTTTCTCCTGGTTCAGGTTGTAAATATCGATATCATCAACCACAAATCTTCCGGATGTAGGGGCGTTCATCGCTCCCATTATGGAAAGCAGGGTTGATTTGCCGGCACCGGATTCCCCCATGACGCCGACAAATTCTCCCGACTCAATCTGAAAGCTGATATCGGAAACAGCAGTAACCGTTGCCTCTCCATTACCGTATTTTTTGACTAATTTTTCTGCAACAATATAACTCATGGTCCACCTCAAACTCCAATTTCGAAGCACGAATATCGAAAATCGAAATTTAGCCAGCGGAATCCTACGCAGGAGGGCCGTCTGTGGCGGCATTCCACCGGGCAGGTTCGAATATCAAATGATCGAATTTTTAAACCTCGTTTCTCGCCAATAGTGCTGAAAATCCTGTTGTTTCCGGTTTTGAAATTTTGGTCGTTCGATATTGTTTCGGATTTCGTATTTCGTATTTTTATTTAAAAAGCAAATAAACTTGACTGTGTCATAATAAATGAACGTAATTTTAGATTACCGATGACAACGCCTATAAGGCCCTAAGCGCTTCATTGGGATCAAGCCGGGAAGCGATGACGGCCGGATACGCACTGGATACCAGACCCATTAACAGGGCTAATATGAACGCCCCGCCGGCCAGTTCAAAATTAAAAGGCACAAATCCGGAGTGACCTTCAATAAAAAAATACACGGCGGCCTTGGTGACTCCCCATCCTAGAAAATATCCGATGATTCCGGCCGATCCCGATACGATGGCGGCCTCAAAGAATACGATTTTCATGACATGGCGTTTGCGAAAGCCGATGGCACGAAAAATTCCGATTTCATCGGTACGCTCTCTGACACTACTCATCATGGTCACCAGAACGACAAGGCTGCCGATCAACAATATCAGACCGGATACACCAAATGAAAATTTTTTGAAATGCGCCAGGGTCTCCATGCGGCCTTTAACCACCTGTTGGATCGCCATCACCTTAGCTCCCGGAAGTGCATCAGAGATCTGCTTGACCATCTCTTCAATAGGGCAGTCCTGGCATAGAGCCGCTACCTCGGCCATTGAAACCCGCCCGCTTTTGCCAAACAGCGACTGTGCGGTGGTCAAGCGCGCAAATACCAGTTGATCGTCCTGGGACCCTGTCGGCTTCAAAATTCCCGAAACGACAAAACTGTGATCTTTAATCTTAACGCGGCCGCCTAAATCCAGATTCAAAACACGCGCCGCCTCGGCACCCAGCATGACACCATTCTCATCGGGCACCTTACCCTGCAATTGCCACCAGGGCTTCAAAATTTTGGACGCCTTGAAATCGACACCCGCAAACAGTACCTTGTGCGAATTCACCTTGACGACTCCCAGCACCAAGGGACCCAGGGCCGCGATATTGCGCGCATTTTTAATGGAACCCACCTGCGCCAGCGCCTCCTGGCGGATTTCTTCCATCTCAAAAGACACCCCGCCCAGTGAAAGTCCGCCGTAATTAAGCGTTAAATTCTCGGTCCGGGGAACAATCAAAATATTGGCACCATACTTTTCAAGCTTATGATTGATATCGCTGGTCGTGGCCTCAACAAAGCTGATGATCCCAACAACCGTAGAGACCCCGATAACCAGTCCAGCCAAAACAAACAATGCTTTACCTTTGCGCCGAATCAGGTTTTTCAATGAAATATTTTTAAGTGTCATGGTTAGACCTTCTCTGCAAAATTAAAATACTTCCGGCCATCCAGGATATCTTTTACCTCGATGACGACTTTTCCATTTTCGACTTTCCGGTTTAACGGTGCCGGATTGCATCCGCCTTTGACTTCATTGACCAGTACGGAAGCAAATCGACGACCGCAGTTGCGACAGACCATATAATCACCGTCTTGAAAATATCCTTTACCGGCCGGCCAGCAAACATCGCAGGCATCGAAAGCTGCGCGGATAATACCGTCTGAGCTTTTTAGCACAAAATATTTAATTCTGAAATCGCCAGCCACATGTTCAAAGTGTTGGGCCTTGCCATCTGCGAAAAGACTTGCCGGCAAAGCGACCTGGGATGCTGTATTTTCCGAGGAAAATGAAGCGGCCACAGGAGCCGTTTCCTGCCGGTCATAGCTGACATAATATATTCCACCGCCTATGATGAGAACCGAACATACAACCGCAATGATCAGCGGCAGGTGCCTTTTCTTTTCGGTGCCCAAAACCATATCTTTTTTGGCCTGCCTTTTTTCAAAAGTCACTTTTTCTTTCGGTGCGCAATTTGATTGCGTCGCTCTTTTTGACTGAATGTTTCTTTTCTTTTTTTTTGCCATTTCGACTATCTCCTTTAAATCTAAAGTTATATTTTTCTGTTAATTTGGTATTTACTAAAGATGTTACGCATTTGCGCTGCAGCAGGAAAATTTTTATGTCTGGCTGTGCACAACCATAAGCTGTTGGGAGATCACCTCACCTGCGCTGATAAATCAGAAAACTGGAGCCATCGATATTGCCGCTGATATTCGCAAAATAGATTAAAAATAAAAGACTAGCGGTATCAAGCAGCAACCAAAAAAAGATCGATCGAGTAAACGGTCGACAGCTGTAAGCGCAACGAGATCGCACCCATCAGGAGGGGATTCAACACAAAAAGGTAAGGTGCTGAAGATATATTAGAAGGGTTGTGGTTTTAAGCCAGGGGTCAGGTCCCCAAGCGTAAACTTTGGGTTGGGCACCTTTTATGGGATCAGCTATAGCAGTCCGCGCAATGTCGGAAAAATCGGGTACTTCAGTGCGAACGATGACCGATACGGATTCAGGCAAGGTATCGGCTGTTCCCCCGGTGAATTCACACGAGGTCACCGATGCACCTGAACAGCAGTCAGGGGCCTTGGTGAGGGATGTGTTTTTAGAAGCATCCAAAGGATGTGAAGCCTGCTCAGGCCCCATCATGGCAAATTTACAGCAACATTTGGATTCGCAACCGCCATAGCCAAATGCGCCGGTTGCAAATGAGCAGAAGCTGAAAATGAAGACCAATGTGATTGAGATGGGCTTTTGCATAACTAAAATTATTTCCTACTAAAATACTATAGTATATAAAATTCCGGTGATCTGTCAAGGACATTTTTTTGATCGTCGAACCCCCGATTCGCAGCCTGTAATTCTGAAAACAGGGATGAGGCCCAGAGAAATTTTCAATGTTCTGATATCACGAATTAAATTCATGCCGCCGCAGGAATCTTTACAAGACATAGGATCATATATATATTTACGAAAATATCAAATGGGTATCTTTGCCAATCTTGATCACTCAATAAGGAAAGTTGCGGTTAAACTGAGGATTACAATTAATTAGAACCTGTCTCACAAATAGAGGATCAGGGTTCAGGGCTCGCGCTAATTGCCGGATTTCACTTCTTGATTTTATATATTGAGAAGTTCAACAAGCGCGGTCCAATTTAAAACCGGAGCGTACACGGAGTACGCGAGTATTTGAATTCACGGGACAACGCAGCCCTAAACACTTAGACGCAATTTTGAGATAGGTTCTGGGAAAGGAAGAGAAATGAGTTACGATTTCAATGCAGACGAGGTTTTTGAAATGGCCGAACAGATGGAACGAACCGGCGCCCAATTTTATCGCGATGCCGCTGAAACTGCTGCTGATCCTTCAAATAAAGAAATGTTGATCGGTCTTTCAAAAATGGAAGAAACCCACGAAAAAACCTTTGGGTCCATGCGGGCCGAACTGACGGCAGCGGAAAAGGCATCAACCGTTTTTGACCCGTCCGGTGAGGCATCTCTTTATCTTCGGGCGCTGGTGGACAGTCGCGTTTTTTTTAAGAAGGAAATCGACGTGACATCCATGGTGGAGATTCTTAAATCGGCGATCGAAGCTGAGAAAGATTCCATTGTTTTTTATCTGGGCATGAAAGAGGCGGTCGCAGAAAATATAGGCAAAGACCGCATCGAGGCCATTATCAAAGAAGAGATGGGGCATATTCGGGTGCTGAGCAAGGAACTGGTTGCCCAGACCAGCTGAAACAGATGCTTTTTTACCAGAAGCCATCTCAAAAATAGGATTTTGGTTCAAGATCGCGGCGGGGCCGAGCCTGAAACCGCAAGCATCCTTTTGTATGTCGAGGATTTGAAGCGAGGCGCCAACAAAGATATTGGGCCAAAAGACATTTTTGAGATGGCTTCTAAATATCTTTGCCATGTTCAGCCAGATCTTCAAGACCCTGGCGATCCAACAGCGTAATTTCGGGGCCTTCGACGCGAATCAAATTTTGCCCGGACAGTTTGGCAAAAATTCGTGACAGGGTCTCCGGAATCGTGCCCAGGAGGCTGGCAAGCTGACCCTTTGACACGTTTAAAGTTACCGTATCCTCGGCAGCCTGCTCCTCAGAAAGATATATCAGATAAGAGGCCAGGCGGGCCGGGATTTCCTTTAGCGAAAGATTTTCGATTTGAGCGGCAAATTGGCGTAGTTTTTTAGACATAATGGCCAACAAATTTAACGCCAGGGAAGGAGTGGCCGTTATCAAATCAACAAAAGCGCTTCTGGGAAAAAAAAGAAGACGCGTTTTGGCTAGCGCCTGAGCATTGGCCGGCAATTGCTGACCTGTAAAAACAGTTACTTCTCCAAAAGACTGCCCGGCTTCAAAGATATGTAAAATCTGTTCTTTGCCCTCCGATGAAACCTTGTAAATTTTAACCCGGCCATCGACAACAACAAAGAATCCCCTGGTTTCATCCCCTTCCGAAAATATGGTTTGCCCTTTGTTAAAGTGCTTTTCAACCGCAATTTCTTGGATGGCGCTTAACTGTTCATCGGGCAGACCGTTGAAAAGCGGAATCGCCGATATTATGTTTAGAATGTCTTTCATAACTTATTTTTTGCATCCATTTTTGATCTATGTCAAGGCTGAGAGGAGATAAATTATCTATAAGCTATCTCAAAAATAGCAGTTTATCTTCGACAACAGAGAAATAAAGTCCCGAAAATGCTCTTAAGTTAGAAATGCCTAAAATGACTAAAATGAGCGAAAGCGTTTAGCCTCTCGCAAAGACGCCAAGGGCTTTTTTATTATTTAGATTATCATTCTTTGCGGCTTAGCGTCTTTGCGTGAGCAATAATATCAAAATAGATTGATTCAACTTTTCAACTTTAGGCATTTTAGATCATTTTTCATTTTAGCTCATTTTTTGAATTATTGATATAAGTCAATGTAAGGCACGCATTTATCGGTTAAATTAAGAT
>JASFGZ010000148.1:0-9176 GCA_050123495.1 Desulfobacterales bacterium | reverse complement strand
TTCGGTGACCGTTGGAAAACCTACCAACAACTGATGCACGATAAAGATCATCTGGATCGCATTTTAAGCGACGGCGCTGCCAAAGCGAGGGCGATGGCCGGGCCGGTGCTTGAAAGGGTGCGCAGGGCTATCGGAATCAGCCGTTAAAAAATAAAAAGCTATTCCCTCTCTAATGCGGTTGTGATAAAAGGAAAATGATCATGATTGATCAACAAGAATTTTGTGAAAAGACCATCAGTGTGTATCCGGATATCGGCGAATATGAAATATCGGAAAGAAAAGGACACGATGGGAACCGTTATGGTTCCGGAAACTGCCTACTATGGACCCCAAACCCAGCGGGCGGCCGATAATTTTCCCATTGGCTCCTTAAAACTTCCCACATCCTTTAACCGTGCGCTTGCACTGCTGAAAAAGTGTGCCGCCAGTGTAAACGAAAAACTGGGTTTATTGGATTCAAAACTGGCCGATGCGATTGCGACCGCCGCCCAGGAAGTAATTGACGGTCAGCTTGACGACCAGTTCGTGGTAAATGTCTTTCAGACCGGCTCCGGAACCTCAACCAACATGAACATGAATGAGGTCCTCGCCTGCCGGGCCAATGAGATTTTAACCGGCAAAAGGAGCGGCAAGTCTCCTATTCACCCCAATGATCATGTCAATCTTGGACAATCGAGCAATGATGTGATCCCCTCGGTCATCCACATTGCTGCATTCGTGAGCATCCGGGAACGCTTAATTCCCTCCCTGCATTTGCTGCAGCAATCCCTTGCCAAGAAGGCGAAGGAATTTGCAGCTATCCATAAGATTGGCCGAACCCACTTACAGGATGCGGTTCCCATGCTGCTGGGCCAGGAATTTTCCGGGTACGCCCGACAGATCGAACTGGGCATCAAAAGAATAACTGCGGCTGAAGACAGGCTTTGCGAGCTGGCTTTAGGGGGTACGGCCGTGGGCACCGGCGTCAACTCCCATCCGGAATTTGCCGCCAGGGTCATTGCTTTGCTTTCGTCGCAAACGAATATTTCGTTTCACGAAGCGGCCAATCATTTCGAAGCCCAGGCCGCCCAGGATGCCGCTGTAGAAACCAGCGGTGTTTTAAAAACCCTGGCGGTGAGCCTGGTTAAAGTTGCAAACGACCTTCGCTGGCTGGCTTCGGGCCCCAGATGCGGCATCGGTGAGATCAACCTGCCGTCTTTGCAGCCGGGCTCTTCGATAATGCCGGGTAAAGTCAATCCGGTAATTCCGGAGGCTGTCATTCAGGTGGCTGCCCAGGTGATGGGCAATGACACCACCATAATGATGGCGGGCCAGGCGGGCAATTTTGAGCTTAATGTGATGTTGCCGGTAACGGCCTATAATCTTTTACAGTCAATTGATCTGTTGGCATCAGCGGCGGGTGTGTTTGCAGAAAAATGTATTGACGGCATCAGCGCCAACGCGGAAACCTGTGCGAGCTATATTGAGAAAAGCCTGGCACTGGTAACCGGACTGGTGCCCAAGATCGGATACGACCAGGCCGCTGCCGTCTCTAAAAAGGCATATGAAACCGGCAGAAGCATCCGGGAAGTTTTGCTTGAAGAAAAGATTCTGAGCGAAAAAGAATTTAACAATTGGCTCAAGGGTCAATTCAAAATGGGGTTTAAATAAATGGCCGAAACGTCATGCCGGTGCGATCTTACGGGTGTGGCCCGTTTGAAACTTTTCTGGGCGCTTTCCAGGACCCCCCATGGCTTGCTGGATATGTGTACCGCTGCTCTGGCTTCTTTGTTGTGGTTGGGTCATTTCCCTTCATTTAAAATAATCGGTTTGGGACTGATTACCGTCTTTTCCGGCTATACAGCCATTTACGCCCTCAATGACGTCGTTGGCTACCGTTCCGACAAAAGGAAGCTTCAACAGGGAAATCAGCGGGGATTTGAAGATTGCGAAGATCTCGATGCCATGCTTGTTCGCCATCCGATGGCCCGTGGACTCCTGAGTTTCAAAGCAGGGCTCCTTTGGTCGATTGCATGGGCACTTTTGGCCCTAATCGGTGCGTATCTGTTGAATCCGGTATGTGTTTTGATTTTCATATGCGGTTCCATCCTTGAGATCATTTATTGTTTAATGTGGAACATCAGTCCTTCGCGGACACTCATCAGTGGGGTCGTCAAAACCGCCGGCCCGATTGCAGCCGTGTTTGCGGTCGATCCGAATCCTTCCATATCCTATCTGATGGTTCTGTTTTTATTGATGTTTTTCTGGGAAATCGGCGGCCAGAATGTTCCCAATGATTGGTCAGACATAGAAGAAGATATCCGGTTTCAGGCCCAGACCGTTCCCATTCGTCTGGGGCTAGAACAGGCCAATGTCATTATCTTTGGTTCAATTATCCTCACCATTATATTATCCGGGATTTTACTGGTTTTATCCAATGTCGCTTTCGAACTTCCTTTTATTCTGGCTTTTGCTTTTGTGGGACTCTATTTTCTTTTGCTACCGACGATTAAACTGTATAGAAGTGAAGAAAGTTTCCGCGCGATGATTCTTTTCAACAAAGCCAGCTATTACCCGCTGGCACTGCTCGTCGTCATCGTCATCAAGTTGTTAATCTGATCCGGAACCTTTGGGGGAGGACTTATGCAGGAATTTGATATTGCCGAACTTGAAAAATTCGATGGTAATAACGGCAGACCCGTCTACGTTGCATATAAAGGCAAGGTCTATGATGTCAGCAGCAGCAAGCTCTGGAAAAATGGCCTGCATATGAAGCGCCATCATGCGGGCAATGACCTGACAGCAGATATCCAGGGAGCTCCGCATGAACCCGATGTGTTAGAAAAATATCCACAGATCGGTACCCTAAAAAAGGAAGTCGAAGAATTAGAGATTCCCCAACCCCTGGCCTGGCTTCTGGAAAAAGTTCCCATGCTCAGGCGTCATCCTCACCCGATGACGGTGCACTTTCCCATTGTGTTTGCGTTTTCCACAACGGTTTTCAACATTTTATACCTGGTTACCGGTATTAAATCTCTGGAGATAACCGCCCTGCACTGCCTGGGAGCCGGGGTTTTATTCACGGCCGTTGCCATTGCCACCGGATTATACACCTGGTGGATCAACTACATGGCCAAACCGCTTAAAGCGGTGAAAGTCAAATTGCCGCTTTCAATAATCTTGCTTGTGACCCAAATTATTGCCTTTGTGTGGCGGCTGAACATACCGGATGTGATCGATTCGATCCAGGGAGCCAATATCATTTATTTGCTGCTTGTGCTTTCGTTTTTTCCGATGGTGGTCGTTATGGGTTGGTTTGGGGCCTTCCTCACATTCCCTGTAGAAAAAGACTAAAACCGGCTTTTAGGGCATCATCTCTTGCCCGATGGCTGCGTTGTGAGCTGCTTCAAAATGCTCACGTACTTACGTGTACGCTCCGCTTTTGAAGCGGCTCACGCCTTGCCCTCGAACAAGAACTAACGCCCTAAAAGCCGGTTTAGTATTTTTAAATTATTTTTTGTGCCTTTTGAGCACCTTAAGGTATTAAATTCAGACGCGAAATCCCGCCTGTTGGCGAGGGGCCTGAACCAAAACCTAAGTGTTTTGAAACAAGTTTAGTATTGTCAAATTATTCTCACGCCTTTTGAATACCTTAATGTATTAAATCAAGACGTGAAATCCCGCATTTTGCGAGGATCCTGAATCAAAATCCAAGTGTTTTCAAACGAGTCTCTTTGATAAGCATGTGTCATGCTCGATTAGTGATAAAAAAGATTTTGCCAGCTCATGGTTTCAGAGAGACAAATAATGGCGCAGAGCGAAGGCTCATGAGGAGACTTAATCAGACGATGGAAATAGAAATAGGGGACGATGGTGAAAAGTTTCTAAATATTTTATGCTGTTCGCAATTCAATCGCTGAATTCCTCGCCTGGCTGGAAAACAATTTGAATTCAGGCAGCTGTTTGAAAATTTCATCGCTGATTTTCGGGTTCGACCTATATGTAAACCTTTCACCATCGTCCCCTTTACCACCTATGGCGGAAAATCCAAGCCACCCGCTCTGCGGGTGGTCGCTGACTCCGTTATCTTTCACATAGGGCTGGATTTTCATTATAGTGACAGCAAAGGTCGATTAACATAGCTATTATTAATATCAAAGAGAAGGTAAAAACCCCCAAACCACCATCACCTCCGGCAGGAAGCGGATCCATCTCATGAACAAATCTACCGATCTCATCGTCAGATAAACTATCAATTCGGTCCTGTGCCTCTTGCGGATCAATGCCTTGCGATATCAATGCCGCCTGAATTTCTTCACGCGTTAGAAGGTTGTTTAAATAGTCACGTGGGCTTTGGCCTCGATCTACATTTATGATAGATTCTGTGCTGATCATTGCTGCCGATACAGATTGATAAAAGCCTGACAACATTAGCATATGGAAGGCTAATAAAATAGCAGCAAGTTTTGATATTTTTCGCATTATTTTCAAGTGTGGCCTCCTTAGGTTAAAAAACTCTATTTTTTATATGGATATCAAAATTTTGGTTTTTTTGCCAAAATAACAAATATAACGAAACTACAGATTTAATTGAGCGTATAACAGTTTTGCCAATTTTGCAGATATGAAATGAGTATCACAAGCTTCTGGGCATTGAGCGGGCGTCCGGCATATGCGCAGTCTAAGACCACGTGGCAGGCATCTTAGTGGCTTTTGCAGGTGATGGGCTGGCTGTCCGTCTTAGCACTCAGGCCCAGGATCCCCATGCGTTTTAATTCAAAGGTATGGGTTAAGGAAAGGTTGGTCTCATGCAACGCCTGACGTAACAACTGGCTGTTGAAGCGATCATAATCAGGATGGACGACGATGTGTTTGGTGATAAAGTTTTGATAAAGGCTGGGATAATATTCTTCCATAAAATAGACCCCGCCTTTTTTCAGTACGCGGGCAACTTCAGCCAAACCTTCTCTCCAGTCCGGGACGTGGTGTAAAAATCCAAACCCGAAGACCGCATCTAAAGAATCATCTTTAAAGGGGAGCCGGGCGGCATCTCCCAAACAAAAGTAGATGCGATTTTCATTTTGACCGTTTAAACGCTGATTGGCTTTTTGAATCATTTGAAGGTCCAAATCCATCAGATAAAGCCGCTCGGGATGATATGCCGCTGAAATAAGTTTGGCGCCCCCGCCGGGTCCGCAGCCCACTTCTAAAATGGTCTTGCCGGTTTTTAATGCCATCTTGCGGTTAAACCACTGCATTACCAGCAACTGTAAGATGCGTCTTGCCGGGCTGTTTACAAACCAGCGCTCTAATCTGTTAAGTTTCATAAGGCGAGTTTAGTGCTTCGGATTTTAGTTAAGCACTTCTGTTTATTCTTGTAGCGAAGCTGTTTTTCTTTAAAAGCTTGAAATATAGTTTATTTTCTCTTGAATGCCAGATGGATGACGGCGATTCCGTTGGTCAGGCGGCGGTAGGTTATCTGGGAAAAACCGATTTTTTTGAGCAATTTTGAAAGCTCATTCGGAAGCGGAAACATTCGAATCGATTCCGGCAGATGGGTATACGCTTTTTTGGAGCCCACAAGCATTTCACCGAGAAACGGCATAATATAAAACGAGTAAAAATCATATAGCCAGCGAAAAATGGGCCATGTGGGCTTTGAAAACTCCAGGCACATGAATTTCCCACCCGGCTTTAACACCCGATACATTTCTTCAAATCCCTTTTTCATATGGGTGACATTGCGGATGCCGAATCCGACCATAGCAGCGTCGAAATGCCCGTCCGGAAAAGAAATGCTTTCGGCATTTCCCTGCACATGCCACAAACGGGTTTCTATTTTAGTATCGCCAACTTTGTGAAGGCCCGCCTTAATCATGGCTCGATTGATATCATATATCGCTACCTGGCCTGCCGGACCGATCGCTCTGGCGGCCAGAATTGCCAGGTCACCCGTTCCGCCACATACGTCCAGAACGCGATCTCCAGGGGTCAATTTCAGCATCCTGACCGCCGTGCGCTTCCAGGCGTAATGAATGCCGAAGCTTAACAGGGTATTCATAAAGTCATAATGGCGGGCTACGGAGTTAAAGTGCTGCAAAACCCGATCAGTTTTATCCACGGTGTTGATGCGCTCATAACCGAAATAGGCCTCATCGTCACCGTTGGTGCCGTTGTTAATTTGCGCCTGGCGCTTTTTTTCTTCAAGCCATTCCATATTTTTCCCATCCCATGAGAAAATATTTTCATAATTTTCGGTAAAATTTGCCGAAATCAAGGATAACATAATCAGATTAACGTTAAAGTTCAACCTGCAGTATCGACTTTCAGCGTTCGGTCACGGTTGCCAACAAATGATGGATTTACCCGGTTTCATGCGCCGGTACCGACAATGGTCAATGATTTGACCACCTTTGACCATCCTACAAAAATTGGCCCGCCCCTAATTTTGGCTAACCCGTCGCACTTATTCATGAAATAAAAAAGATATATTTTACCAGACAAATTGGCATGATTTCTGCTTTTAAAATTGGGTGATAAACGCCGGGCAGCAGCTGTTCATCAAAGATAATTTGAATATAAAATACTATTATGGATGCTGTGATCAAAGATCTGCTTGAAGGAGGCAAGCATGATGAGTTGTTCGGAAATCAACTACTGTAAAAGAGACAAGATGTCCATCTGCACCGCCGAAGATTCCAAACAACAGGAGAAATGCAGTTATTTTGAGAAATCAAGTCATGAATCTCGCTGCATGTATTTTACCTTTGATACCTACTGCGATTGCCTTAAGGCCCAGATGCAGTCTAAATGAATTTGCTAAATCCCAAAATACAAATTATAAAATTCCAAATTCCAAGCGTCAAACTACAAATAAACCTCAAATCTCAGAATTATATGACCCCGTAATCTCCCCTCTATTTAAGCATCGGCAAACTTCTTTGCCAGGTCATTATCGATGACGTAAATGCAGATTTCCTTGGCGCCCTGTTCCGTATATTTACATTTTTCGCACAAATTATTGATCAGATAGGTGACATCATCTCTAATGCGCTTGTCATAGGTCTTGAAATCCTCTTTATCGTAATCTTTGATGGCGCGGCGAAAGTTTTCGTTTTCAAGAAAGGGATCCAGCACTTTTTCCTTTAAGTTGTGTACATAGCGATCGTGCATGGATTGATAAATCTTTGTTTCTGCAATTGGAATATTTTCAACCATGATTTCCTGGGTAAGTGTTTTGGAAGTGTACTCTTTCTGGGTTTCCTCCCGAAAGGTTTTGCGTTGATTTCGGTCGGCTTTGGGACCCATTAATTTGACTTCGATGTTTTCCAGAAATTCCTCGGTAATTTCCAGTTTTTCTTTGGTGTAGGTGCAGGTTTCAACCGAACCGATTTCAAAATTTATTGCAAACAGGTAGTTTTGAATCTCCCTGGAAATCTGCTCTTCATTGTAATAGTAAAGGGATTCCTTGACCTCCTGCAAGATCGTGTAATCATACATGCGCAGCAGTGAGTCCAAAAACCCCTCGGGTATCAAATCTCTAATTTCTTTACGGGCTTTGGTGAAAAAGTTACACAGGTCCGACATGTTGATGAGCTTATCTTCTTTGGTATAGATCGAGTAAAATCTATTGAAAATGTTGATGGAGTCACGGCCAGAGATGCCCTTTGCGCCTTCGTGCTCAGATTCGGCAATAATTTTACGCCGCCGCTTGGCGGTGAGCCGCTTGCGGTCTTTTTCCGAAAGCCAGTTTGGAATATATCCGGTGTAGATTTCCATTTTGAGCAGCTGTAATTTTTCATCACAAAAGAGGCGATAGCGTGCCGGTTCGCCGATCCACTCCAGCATGGCATCTGATTTGGCGTTCAGACGCGTGGATATAATAACTCTGGCAAAATTGTGAAGAACCCGTGGCAGAAAGCGTTCATCGATGTGCCGGCCGAAAATATTGCGATAAATCTCCACCTCGGTTGAAAGATCCATAACATACGGTATCTTGATGTATTCCACACGGTCCAGGAAGGATTGAAAGCCCTGGATATTCTTCTCATCTTCAGGATTCATCACCGCCATCAGAAGAGAATTGACGTTTTCTTCAATGTCTTCCACCTTGTGAACGCCTTCGCTGATGATATTATGCAGCTCGATTAAGCGTTCGGTATTATGTGATTTGATGTCCATCAGGGCATAAATTCCGTTATTGGTCTTCGCATACTGGGAAAAGATGTATTTTACCAGGTTGCTGTCCCTGAGCATATTGTTGATTCGCCGTTGAAGCATGAGATTGCTCATCACATTTTGCTTTAAGGGCTGATCGCCGGGGTTAAACACACTGATGCCTTCGCCCAGGCGCCGGCTAAAGCGGTACGGCCGCGCATACAGCATTTCAAATACACGTTCCGGGCTTTTGAGGCGGTATAAAAGCGCTTCGTACAATGAGCTGCAGATCGTGCACGGCTGGTTTTTGAACACCCAATCAAATTCTTTTTCGGTGGAAAGCTGCCATTTGAATTTGTCGTTTTTAAATAAATCGTCAAAAAATTCCCGCCGATAATGCTTGGAAATCATCAGCAAGGGGTTGTCATGACTCGGGCAGGGAACTTCAATATAGTCTTCAGCCATATACGGTGCGTAGGAATCATCAAGGCGTTCTTCAGATGTTGCAGATGAATTCAGCAAACTTGTGCTGCCGGTTGAATCCGTCCCATGTGGGCTGGAATCTTCCAGCAGGTTGGATAGCTGCTTGAGTATGGGATGGACGTCATGATCTCTGAACTGACCGAATATCTTGCGATCAAAACGCCAGACGGTCTCAAATCGAATGCCATCGTCGGTATTAGCGTATTCCTCAAACTTGGTGAGTAAATTATTTAAAAATGTGCTCTTTCCGCAGCCGGGCGGACCTTTAAAAATATAGATCTTATTTTGCTGGGTGCCGCGTTTGAGGGCTTCGACGAGTTTAACCAGCCGGTTGGCAAACAAACGGTCTGCAAAAAAGGGGTGGTCTGATCCCTCCACAAACAGCTTACTGCAATCGTAATGGGCATATTGGATGGACTCGGGGTCATCGGGGTATTCATCTACGCCTTCGCCGACATAGGCTTTCATCATGTCGTGAAACACCTGAAAAATATTGCGCATCACGCTTTTCGGATTCGCAACCAGTTCGTTAAGAAACTCCGCAAAGGTAATCGAGG
>JASFGZ010000147.1:0-9191 GCA_050123495.1 Desulfobacterales bacterium | reverse complement strand
AGCAAAAACATTTTATAAACCGGAACAAAACCAATATGGGATTCTGGTGGGGACAAAACCAGAGGCTTATTCAGAACAGTGTTTTACTCATTTTGCTCTTTCCAACGGGTCTGCAGAATTCAATGCCGCCGGTGAGCTCATCTTTAACTCCCCAAAGACGCTTGAAACACTGAAGTATTATGCCGAACTCGCAAAATACAACCCGCCTGGGCCGCAAACCTGGCGTGCACGCGATTACTATATCCAGGGGAAGCTAGCGATGTTTTTCTATTCCACCTATATCATGGATGACCTTGCACTCGCAGAAGTGGCGGCCGGCTCACTAACCGATACCCATTTCCCGCAACTGGGTAAATCAACGTTTGATCCCAAATTAGTTGACAACACACGGGTTGCGGCGACCATCACAAAAACAAAACCGGGAGCCTATGGTGCCATCGTCGGATTGGGATTGGTAAAACAAAAATCTAAACAGAAAAATGAAGCTGTCCAAAAGCTCGTGGAATTTATGTTTGAACCGGCCAGCTATATCACCTTTTTACATATGGCCCCGGGGGGGATGAACCCGATGCTGCGTGATATCGCCGGCAAATCCGAATATTTAAATGACCCCAAAGGGGTATTCAATCGCTATGGCCGCGACAAAATTGAAGAAATCATATCCGGATTGGACAATATTGGATCATTTACGATCGTAGAGGGTCGAACATTTCCCGCTGCCGGAAAGATTTATGCCAAACAAATCATACCCAGAATGGTTTATTCGGTAACCATAGAAGGGATGAAACCCGCCGACGCATTAAATTGGGCCGAGGGTCAAATGAAAAACGTCATCAAGGAATAGTCGGTAATTCGTGTTATCTGGTTTGTTATGGAACTTACCCCCGAACAAAGGGAAGCACAACTTGGAAGGAGGCTGATTGCGCCCTGCCTGGGTGTCATCGGCCTCCTGATTATTTATCCAATTATATACAATATCTATTTAAGCTTTTTTGACGTAAAACTTACCGGTGATAAAATCTTCATCGGCCTGGCAAATTATGAAAAGCTACTTAAGGATACGGCGTTTTACGGTTCTGTTCTAACGACGTTTATCTATCTTGTCGGCACGGTTATTGGCACCACCCTGGTTGCTCTTGTGGTCGCCCTGCTGATGAATCTTGAGTTTCCGTTTCGAAGTTTGGTCAGAACGTTGATCCTGCTGCCTTATTTTGCACCGGTTATATCCGTTGTTTTTGGGTGGCAGTTTATTTTCGATCCGGTAAATGGAATTTACAACCATATAGTGGTGGAAGTGTTGGGTATCGCCAGCGAGCGTCATAACCTCATCGGTCAACCCAAAACGGCTTTGTTGGTCGTAATCATATTTGATATATGGAAACATTTTCCCATCTCCTATCTATTGATCATATCAAAACTTCAATCCATCAACAAAGACCAGTATGAGGCGGCGGCGATCGACGGGTATGGGCCTTTTGGAAGGTTTATCCACGTCACCCTGCCGGAATTGTATTTTGTCCTGGGCACCTTAATCATTCTCAGATTAATCTGGAATTTAAACAAATTCGAAGATGTATTTTTACTGGCACCCAATGTGGAAACCTTGCCTATTTTTACCTATTACACGGCGTTTACCGGAATTATCGACCAGGGTTTTGCTGCGACCATATCCGTGGTGCAGTTCATGTTGCTCTCTGTTCTAATCTACTTCTATGTCAAAAAGGTCTTAAAATGGTGAAAGCATGAATCGTAAACGCAGTTTATTTCAAAATATTTTACTAACATTGGCAATCCTATCCGTTTTGTTTTTTTGCTTGTTTCCTTTCATTCAAATACTTTCAACTTCTTTGAAACATCAGTTTGACTGGGGCAATCCGTCCTTAATACCGGTGAAACTCAATCTCGACGCCTACAAGGAACTTTTAGGCTTAGCAGATTCAACTGAAGAACAGATACCGGAAACGATAAAAACACTGCTGAAGAATCCCCTGATTACAAAGGAGCAGAGAGAAAAAATCCTTTCAAAATATGTATCCACCAGCGATGTATTTCCCTTTCCGCGTTTTTTTTTAAATACGTTCCTGCTCTCTTCATCTGCAGCAACTATTTCTCTGGCATTAGCGGTTTTTGGCGCTTATGCGTTCAGTCGCTTGCGATTTGGGGGTCGCACGACTATCCAGCGCAGCATATTGTTCGTTTATATGGTGGGGGGCGTAATGATTATGGTTCCCTTATTTCAGATGAGCGTAAAAGTGGGTTTCGCAAAAACGTTTTGGGGATCTCTTTTCAGCTTACTGTTGATATACATTCTACAAACACTGCCGGTCTCCCTGTACATGCTCGGCAATTATTTTCGGACCATACCCTATTCCATAGAAGAGGCGGCAACGACCGACGGCTGTTCGAGAATTCAATCAATATTTGCTATTATCATCCCGCTTTCGATTCCCATGCTGGTCACGGTCTTTGTGTATTGTTTTATCATTGCCTGGAATGAGTTTTTGTTCGCCTCGGTGTTTCTCAAGCAGTATCATAATTTCCATACCCTACCCCTGGCACTTCAGTCCCTGTTTGTATCTAAAAATGCGATATGGGATCGTATCATGGCAGCGTCCATGCTGACCCTTATCCCGGTTGTCATCTGCTTTCTTTTTGCCATGAAACATCTAAGCGGCGGTTTGGCTGCAGGAGGTGTAAAAGAATAATTATGGCAAGCGTAATATTTGAAAATGTGAATAAATGGTTCGGCAAAACCAAGGTGCTCCATAACATTAACCTTGAAATTGAAGAAAGTGAATTTGTCGTACTGGTGGGACCATCTGGTTGTGGAAAAAGCACAACGCTTAGGTTACTTGCCGGCCTTGAAGACATTACTGAGGGAAATATTTATATCAACGATAAAATTGTTAATTTACTGGAGCCCCAGCATCGAAATATCGCAATGGTATTTCAGAATTATGCCCTCTATCCGCATAAAAACGTCCAGGAGAACATCGTCTTCGGCCTAAAACGAGCAAAGGCATCCAAAGAACTTATCGATTCTAGACTGGATAAAGCCTCAAAAATGCTTCAGCTCCAGGACTTGCTCGATCGAAAACCTGCGCAACTATCCGGCGGGCAGCGTCAGCGGGTGGCCATGGGCAGGGCAATTGTCAGAGATGCCGATGTTTTCCTCTATGACGAGCCCCTTAGTAACCTGGATGCAAAATTAAGGAGTCAAATGCGCTATGAAATCCGTCGCATCCATAGAGAATATCAGACCACCAGCATCTACGTGACGCATGATCAGGTAGAAGCCATGACGCTCGGCGACCGGGTCGTGGTAATGAAAGATGGTTTTATCGAACAAGAAGGATCGCCCATGGATCTTTATCTGAAACCGAAAAATATCTTTGTCGCCACCTTTATCGGAGCCCCTTCCATGAATATCCTGGATGCGACATTATACCCTGAATATATCGTACTCGAAGATCAAAAGCTGCTCCTGGACAAACACCTTGTGAAAGCGTCCATACCTTCGGCTGGGAAAAAAGTTAAATTTGGAATTCGGCCGGATTTCTTCCAGGATGAACAGCATGCCAGCGGGAGCGAATCACTGACAACACTCAATAATGTTCAAATCGATATTATCGAGCCTCTGGGATATGATAGAGAATTTAATCTGCAACTGGGAAATCAAAACCTAAAAGCAAGATTGGATTTACGAACTGCGATAAAGGAAGGTGAAACGATCAATTTATGCTTTGACATGAACCGCGCTCACATCTTTGATATCGAAACCGAAAAAAATCTGACCATATAAAAAATATTGATCTCCATAGTTTTTAATTTCTGAAGGCACCACCGGCTTTATCGTCATCAAATCTCGGTTTTCCCAAGAAACACAATAAATCAACCCCGTCCAGTATTTTTCACGGTTGAATTGTTAAAAAATAAATTCCACACCATTGGGCACACGATAAGGCTTTGCCAAAGTGTTAAAAGTTGACCGGCTGGCTGATTGCAATAAATTATACATCTGTGTCTACTTTTTTTACTTTTCTGCCCATCGGCCATTTAAGGATTTAATTAACTAACTAAAATTATGTTCAAAATTTAAAAAGATGGACTCGCACAAAATTTGCATCTCTTGATTGAGATTAACAGAATACGGATCATAGCGATTAACCCATTCTTTAGGAAGGAGGCAACATGAAAGCTAAAATGATGAAGATTGGGCTTTGGGTATGTTTGCTGCTTTGGCTGCCGTCTAGTATTTGGGCGCAAGAAAAACCGACATCCATGGAAGCCAAGAAGGTGGTCGATTATTACCATCAGGGAAAAGGCCAAGGTGCAATTTTAATGGCCCATAAACTATGCGCCCAAACCTATGAAGAAGGGCCCTTAAAATATGAATGCCGGGAGGAAATTACCGGCGGACAAATTCAAAAAGACCGGGAGGTTTTTTTATGGATGAATTATTTAGTACCTACCGGAGATAAAACAGAAATAATCATTCATTTCAAAAGAAATAACAAAGTACGCAGTGTCTCAAATTTTGAGCTTCCGGGCGCCCTGCGTTACAGAATATGGAAAAAAATACCCACGGATAAAATTGGCGATTGGCAGGTTGACATCATTCAGGAACTGGAAGATACGGATTTAAACTTAGGAGATTTGCAGTATTCTGTAACCGAAGCAAATCAATAAATTTTAAGAAGTTAAAGTTTTCCAAAATGGAAAAAAACGGGACGGGGCTGATTTGGTGCTTGACAATCTGCATTTCAATTTTAGATAGAGTTAAAAGCGTTTCTGGGTTCAAAAAAGCAATAAATCAAACCCGTACTCTATTTTATAAGAACTGGATATGATCTCTGGGCTTTCTGCTTTGCTGCCCACTCAATCCTGGTTTTGACCTCAGTTCGCCGCGGCGGAGTTCGCCAGAACGAAGATGGGTCCTCAGTCCTTGAATAACTTTAAGCTTTGAGATATGAGCTCCAGCCGATGCGCTAAGATAGATTTTTCTTGCAATTATTACGATATTTCAAATATTATACTGGCAGTTGTGCGCTTTCCGGAGCTAAATTCCATATCAAAAACTCATTTTGTTTCTCAATTCTTTTTTCCATTCATATGCACTTGTTGAGCGACCTCACAGGTTCTAATTTTCCGTTTCCAATTACATCCAAAAAAGAGGAGAGAAATAAAAAGGAAAAGCACTCCGCTTTTGTTGATTGTATTGAGGTGCAGTTTGTCTATTACAATCCCCGCAGCCAATGCGACCGAGAAAATTTTTAAGCTATTGACACTGAACCTGTTGTTTTCCGAACCCTCTACCTCCCCGAGTTCTGGGGGAGTTGGAAGATTCGATTCAATAGCCAAATTCATCCTGGAGGAAAATATTGATTGTGTTCTATGTCAAGAGGTTGTTGGCGGCAAGCTAGCCAAAGAGCTGGGATTGATTGAAATGCTTAATGGCGCGTTGGAGCTGAAAAGCAAGCTGGGTGACGACTATAAGCTCCGTTATCGTCTGGCAAACGGCATCCCCTTCGTGTTATCAGTGGGAAATGCAATCCTCTGCAAAAGACCCATTGACATTAAGTGGACTGTCGGATGGACCCTCCCTTTTGCATACGAGATTACGTTCAAAAAAATAGACATAAAGCTCAGGCGCAAAATCATGGGTTGCCTACTTGATGTGCCGGATTTCGGGAGACTCCTTCTGTTTAATGTTCACTTGTGTGCCGCCTGCCCAACCGACCAGAGGCAGGCTCAGATCAATAAGGCTTTGAAATTCATAAAGACTGTCCAGTGGTTTGTTCGTTTGTTTTACGGAAATGTTCCTTGTGTTTTTGGTGGAGATTTCAATATCCCGGACGTTCCAAAAGCGTCGCCTGACGCTGCAGCAGATGAGTACAATTTGATCACCGGCGCCGGATTCATCGATGCCTATGCCAAAACCAACGGATGTGTATTCCAAACTGATTGTTGCATTCCTGTTGCTGCTGGAACAAGTGTCGAGCCAGGGTGTACGTTTGCAGTCGATGACAACCGCTTTGAAAATGATCCACTGAAAACAACAAGAATTGATTATTTCTTCCTCCAAGAATTTACGGCTGACGCAGCCTACGTAGTCTTCAATGGGGAGCGGGGGCCATTCGTTTCCGACCATTCTGGGCTCGTTGTTGAAATGTCGCCCTGGGACTGAATCAAAACCATTTCTTGAAGTTGAGCTATCAGCTGCGAGCCCGCGCCAAAGGCGCCCTGTCTTGAACCGTTCTAAATATGCCAATATTTCACCCACGTCCCCTCCTTCCATTAAACGATGAGAGAAACAACGCAAAAAAACACAGACGACCCTTAAATTCTCTAAAGATGATTGACTTTCACTGCAGTTCTGGTATTCGAAATGTTAGACTTCAATTTCAATCCTGATCACCAGCTGATACTTCGCCGGCAACCTGAGTCTTTTCAAACTCTTCTGCAATCGATATATTATTCGTCGCACTCAAAACTGAATTCGATCTTTCCGCAATTGGCTTGAAGTTTCAAAATGACAACCGTTGTTCTTCAATTTGGGGGTATACACGGGACTTTAAAAGTAAGGAGGTGGACCCATGGCTATTTATGTCACCCTGATCAACTATACCCAGAAAGGTGTGGAAAACATGAAAGACAGCCCTAACCGCCTTGACACTGCCAAAGAGCTGTGTAAATCAATGGGTGGTGAAATAAAGGCGTTTTATCTGGCGATGGGCAGATACGATGCGGTGGTGATTTCAGAAGGGCCGGATGATGAAACCGCGATGAAATTCGCTATAACTACCTCAATGGCAGGTGCCATTCGGACTGAAACCTTCAGAGTATTTACGGAAGATGAATACCGGAAAATCATTTCCGAGCTGCCGTAGAATTTGAATGTAAAAAAATCTCGATAATCCCTGTGGATACCCCCACATACAAAAATATTCAACCCGGGAAATATCCGGTCATGAAAAAATGCAATTCTTTTCTATTTTTCAGTGGAAATGAATAAATTCATGACCGTTTTTATTCCCAGAACGCCCGTCCTCCGTCCCGCCTCGGCGGAACTACGGAGGATGGAAAGACGGGTCGGCGTATTCTGCGGACCCTTTTGAGCTTTGCGCTTCGTGCCAATTTCGCCTCCCAGCCTTCGACCTTTGATTAAATAAGTTAATAAGTTAAGAACGTCCCCTTCTTTAAGTGGGGTCAAAGCTTGAATAGTGAATTACAGCAAATTTATTGCTAATAAACTGTAAATGGGGTCACATTTTGATTAGTGATTAATTATTTTTCCTTTAGTCACTAATCAAGACGCGACCCCTATTTTTTTGTCCACCCCTGAACGCTGAGTCAAGTTCGTTATTTTTGGCGGAGCCGAATGGCACCTGTGGCTTCCGGGAGAACTTCATCGGTTTTGCTGTTTTTCTCGGCGTTGGTTGACAGCATCTGGTCTGTTTGAGAAGCCGCATCTTCTTTGGGCTTGATCTTGCAGTTACCTTCAATAATGGATCCTGGATCAATTTGTACGGCGGGCGCATTGAGGTCGCCATACACGCGCGCCGGGGGGTGAAGTTCAATGCGCTCTGTGGCGTGAACCGTTCCTTTTATTTCACCTTTAATCGTGGCGGTTCGGACAAAAACATCGGCATGAATCACTGCATCTTCGCCGATAACGATCGCACCGGTGCGGCTTTCAATGGCGCCTTTAACATGGCCGTTCATATACAATGTGCCTTCGAATACAAGGTTTCCTTCCAGGACCACCTGTGATCCTAGCATTTGAATATCCTGGTCTGTTTTTTTCATATGCCTCGTCCTCCCTTACCGGCCATTCAGAAAGTGCTACTTTTTTTGGGAGAGAATGGCTGCAAAACGTGCTAGCGGTTGTTTGAACTTGACCTTTGGATCATAGGTCGCCTCTGGGTAAAAAAATCGTGTGGACATATGCCGTATGCTCTGGACGGCTTTGATGCGCGGAGCGGCGAGAAGCAGGGGTCTTTTTTTCGCCTCTGCCGCACGCAGTGCGGCTCTTTCATAGTGGATGGCCCCCAGATATTCAGGTTTGATGCGAAATTTGCCTTCACGAGAATTGATCTTTTCATTCGCTGCTTTTGTGAGGGTATCAAAAAGTTTGAATCCCTGGCGAAGATTACTTACCTGATTGATCACCAGCATCGGCGAAAAGATCGACTGAGGTTCATAATTGGTGAGCTTTTCTTCCAATCTTTCTTCGATCTCTTTAAATCGGGAAAATCCGGCTTTGGTGCATGCATAGCCACTGATGAAGTCCTGGGGCGTGGTTACAATAATCGTGTGATCAGCGGCCAAGGCAAAATCCATCACCATCCGGGATATGCCGGCTCCCAGGTCGAAGATGGCGAATTCGTATCTTTGACTTATTTTTCTAAAATGGTTGATAAATTTTACCTTCTGGGCATAGTACAGGTTCGCCAGTTTAAATTCTCCATACGAACTGGCGATAAGATCAAAGCCATACTTTGTGCGAAAAAGAAGCTCATCCATCTTTTTTTTATTTTCCAGGAAATCCATCAGGTGGCACTTTGGAAACATCCCCAGCTTGTTTGAGACATCCGCATTGCCCAGATCAGCATCGATGAGCAGAACCCTGGCGCCTTTTTTCGCCAGGCAGTAAGCCATGTTGATGGCAATATGGGTTTTACCGACACCCCCCTTGTTTGAGATCACAGAGATAGTGCATGGTCCGTTTCTGTCCCCTTTGGTGGTCTTGGCGATCGTCTTTTGGGTTGTCTTCGGCTGGCGGTTTTTGACACCAAGTTCTCCAGCATGTCTGTTTCCATAATACCTTTTCAGTGCGATAGAGAGCGAATTTTTCGGGGCAACTGCCGGACGAACCCTGAACCCGGTGAGCAATTCCAGGCTTTTAATTGCGGCCGGCTCTTCCGGTGTCATCATTGCTACCAACAGAAAATTATTAATCACGCGGACGGGCAAGGCTTGTCGCCGTATAGCCATTTCCGGAGCAAGTAGGCTAAGCGCAGACGGTTCGATGGCTGCCCGAAGCGGATCGACAAAGGCAACCCTCAATCTTTGGGCCTTTTTCTTCGCTATTTTCGTTTCGTTCTCTGATCGCCCAGGCATTGAATAAACTTTGTGAAACTTCGCACTCGTTTTAGGATGGCGTGTTTCTAGTTAGGTATAACCTTATC
>JASFGZ010000146.1:0-9203 GCA_050123495.1 Desulfobacterales bacterium | reverse complement strand
GGTTTAACCCGATTTAACAGGTTTTCCCGGGTTATCCATTTTTTATTGGGTGGAATGCTTCTGTGGATATTTTTCTATTACCTCGGTCTAATTCTGCTTGCGCTTCCATCCGCATTTCATGAAGGAACGCTGTGGGAGTTAGGGTGGTGGAACACACAATGAGAAAGGCGCCGAAACACCCTAGCAAAAGTGCGATTCTGCTTTTAGAAGAAGCAGTGCATTTGCTGCGAAAGGCACCCATGTTTTTGCTTTTCAGTTATTATATCGGGACGTTGCCGTTTATATTGGGATTGTTTTATTTTTGGGCCGACATGAGTCGCAGTGCCGATGCGCAGAGCTATCATGCGGTGGCCTCCCTGGGGGTTGCGTTGCTGTATATATGGATGAAATGCTGGCATGTTGTGTTCGCTGCCCGGGTAAAGATGAATATTAGCGGGCAACCATTGCCGCAGTGGTCCTTTCAGCGATTGCTGTCACTCGTCTCTACCCAGACCCTGATCCATGCGACCGCCTTTTTCATCTTGCCGCTGGCAGCCCTGCTCGCCATTCCATTTGGCTGGTGCTATGCGTTTTATCAAAATATTACCGCTGAGGGGATTACGGAATTAAGTGATCTGAAAGCATTATGCAAAAAAGCATGGTTTCAAGCCAGGCTCTGGCCGCGGCAAAATCATATGCTGCTGTCAATTTTTTTTATGTTTGGAATCATCGTTTTTTTAAACATTGCCAGTGCAATTTATATTCTGCCCCACCTGTTGAAAAAATACCTTGGAATTGAATCCATGTTTACACTGAGTGGGGCGCATGTGATCAACACCACTTTTTGGGTGGTAACCATCGGCATTTCTTATTTGTGTATGAATCCACTGGTCAAAACCGTTTATGTCCTGCGATGTTTTTATGGTGGCGCTTTAAAATCAGGGGATGATCTAAAAACTGAGTTAAAAGGCTTAATGTCCGGAAAAGCAGGGGTGGTTGTCGGAATATTATTTGCCGCATTATGGATCGCCAATCCCACGCCTTCCGTGGCAACCGAAACAGGCTTTGTATCACCGGAAGCACTGGATCGTTCTATTGACGAAGTCATGGCGCAACGCGAATTTACATGGCGGATGCCCAGGGAGATAGCGGTCGAGAATGAAAAACCACCCCAGGGACCGATTGCTTCGGTGATGGCGTGGATAATCAATAAGCTGGGCAAGGGATTAAAGGCTGTCATAAACTGGATTGACAAACTGATCAATTGGCTGATCGATCTCATGCCCACCGCTGACAAGCCGGTAGCATCACCCGATAAAAACTGGATAGCATCCGTGCGGGTTGCCGTCATTGTGCTGCTCATCGGGCTTTTGTGTGCGCTGGGGTATATTCTACGGCGCTCCTGGATGCGCCGGCAGGCCGCCCGGGCTGAAATTGCGGCAACCGCTGTGGAATCCACCCCCGATCTGGAAGACGAAAGCACCACCGCCGATGATCTGCCGGCCAACCGCTGGCTCGAACTTGCGCGCGAATTAACCGAAAAAGGGTCGCTGCGTCAGGCTATCCGGGCTTTCTATCTGGCAATCCTGGCCGATTTGGCCGCACATGAGCTGATCACGATTGAAAAGTTTAAATCCAATCGGGAATACGAAATGGAGCTGCGCAGAAGGGCCCATCAGAAAGAAGGTTTGTTAAACGTATTTTCCGAAAGCAGAGAGGTCTTTGAACGCGTCTGGTACGGGATGTATAGAATAAACCGGCCTGACCTGGACCATTATGCTGCAATTCAAAAGAGGTTGATGACGATTGCCCAAGGCTAACCGCATACGTGTTGCTGTTTTTATTTTTATTGTGTTGGGCTTTACGCTCGGCGTTGTCAAATTGTTTCTATTGCGCTTTGAGGCCGGTGACGTATATCCGGCGTACTCATCGTTGCGCAGTGATCCGCTGGGAAGCCGGGCGTTTTATAGAAGTTTGGAAAATATCAATGCGGCCATGGTCAGCCGTAATTACCTGACGTTACAGAATTTAAAGTTTGCAGAAGGCACGACCCTTTTTTATGCGGGCATTACCGCATTTGATTCTGAATCCGTATCATCGGAGTGGCTCCGCGTATTGGAGCGTTTAACAAATACAGGCGGCCGGCTGGTGTTATCCTTTTTGCCGGTTGCGAAAAAACCTGCAGACTGGCGGATGTCAAAATGCTTCGCACCGACCGAAAAAGCCGAAGCTAAAGAAAAGGCCCCACCGAACGATGCGAAGCGTGATTCTGAAAATCTTTCCGAGCAGCACGCGGCTGAAAACGATTCAAATACTCCCAACAATGACGGTCATAAATCTCAGACGGATCCCGGCCGCCATATTCCGGATACCCCCGAAAATTGCGTTTCATTAAAAGAGCAATGGGGCTTGACCCTTGCATTTGCCGATCAACCCGCAGGCACGGCCGTTAACCGCAGCGATAATTTATCCCAAATGCACATCAAAGCACTGCCCGAATCAATTTCCTGGCATACGGCCCTTTATTTTGACGAACTTGAAGACGGCTGGCGCGTAATTTATACCGCCGATGGACGGCCGGTCATTATCGAAAAACCCTATGGCAAGGGCAGCCTGGTGATGGCGGCGGACTCCTTTTTCCTGAGTAATGAAGCACTGCGTTCCGAGCGTCACCCGCAACTTTTAGCCTGGATGATCGGTGAAAGCGCAACCGTCGTCTTTGATGAAACTCATTTCGGGATCTTTAAACATCCCGGAGTGTTAAGCCTGATAAAAACCTATCGCTTCCATTGGTTTATTTTCGGGGTTGCGGTTTTAGCATTTTTGTTTATCTGGAAAAATTCGGTTTATTTTGTGCCGCCGCGAAAGGGCCGCCGCTCTCAGCAAAGTAAAGATTTTATCTCCGATCGGGATTCTACCCAGGGTTTGATCAGCCTGCTGCGTCGGAATATTCCAAAGCGGCAACTTTTACAGACCTGTGCCCGGGAATGGAAACGCAGCATCCAACCCGAAAAACGGTTTCAAAACGATAAACTCAAGCAAATCAAATCAGTTCTTCAAATGATTGAAACGCGATCTCCAAAATCCATTGATCCCGTTGAGGGCTATCAACGGATCAGCAAAATAATTTCAAAAGGAAGACGCTATGACTGAAAATACGGAAATTTTAAAAAAGGCGCTGTTAAAAACGAAAAAGGAAGTGGCCAAAGTCATCATCGGCTATGAACATGTGGTGGATCAGGCATTGATTGCGATTTTTACCGGCACCCATGCACTCATCGAAGGCGTACCCGGGGTGGCGAAAACGCTGCTGGTTAGAACCCTTGCGCACGTGATGCGATGTGATTTTGCGCGTATCCAATTCACACCGGATTTGATGCCGACCGATATTACCGGAACCCACGTTTTTAACCTGCAAACCAATGAGTTTTCATTGGTGAAAGGCCCGGTCTTTTCCACCTTTTTGCTTGCAGATGAGATCAACCGGGCACCGGCCAAAACCCAGTCCGCATTGCTTCAGGCCATGCAAGAGCGCACGGTAACGATTGATCGCGAAACCCATGCATTATCCTCGAATTTTACGGTATTTGCCACCCAGAACCCGATCGAATATGAGGGGACCTATCCGTTGCCCGAGGCTCAAAAAGATCGTTTTATGCTCAAAATTACCATGGACCCTCCCGGCAAAGATGAAGAACTCACGCTTGCACAGAGAATGCTCGGTAAAGATGCCCCGGAAAACACCCTGGCAAGTGGCGCGGTCCAGCAGATCATCACGCCGGAAGTATTAACCAAACTTCGTACGGCTTTGGAAGGGATCCTGGTAAAGGCAGACCTGGTTTCTTACATCGTCGAGATTGTCCGTAAAACCCGCTCCCATCAAAGCGTTCTCGTGGGGGCCGGACCGCGGGCCACTCAGGCACTGCTACTTTCCAGCCGGGCTTTTGCGACCGTTAACGGGCGGGACTTTGTAACGCCGGATGATATCAAAACCATGGCATATCCGGTGCTGGAGCATCGCCTGATTCTGCGGCCCGAATATGAAATCGAGGGATTAACCGTCAAAGAGGTGATTGAGAATATTTTAAAAGAAATTGCGGTGCCCCGGTAGGCACATTCCGGCTGCTGGCCGCTTGCTTCTGGCCGCCAGTCATTGTTTGTTCGCCGGCAGCCAGAAGCAAGAAGCCAGAAGCCAAAAAACTGACACCGTAAACCTGACACCCGAAACCAATACGATAGAATAGAGAATTTAATTTAAACCTTGAATTTATGAAAATCGTGCCAACATACCGCTTTCTTTTTTTGGTAGGGCTTATTTTTCTACCCTTTTCCCTATTGGTGGTGGTGGTTTCTTCCATTGCAGCGCCCACCATTGTTCTGGCGGTGGTTACCGTTATTGCAGTTGCAATGGATGCCTATCGTTCGCAGGGCAGGCTGGAGGGCATCCGCGTAACGCTGCCGAAAGTACTTCGGATTTCAAAGGGTAGGGAGGGTAATTTCAATTTACAGATTGAAAACCAGAATCTGAAGGCCAGACACATACGACTTGGCCTGGCGTTTCCGAAAGAAATTTATACATCGGCAGTTGAACTCCGCATTGAATTACCGGAGGACAATCCCATTTCATCTGTGGACTGGGTGCTTACGGGTTTACAACAGGGGCGCTACCATCTGGATACCTGCTACCTGGAGACGGTATCATTATGGGGATTTTGGTCTGTGCGAAGAGCGGTTCGGATTAATCTGGAGATTCGGGTGTATCCCAACCTGTTTGATGAGCGTAAAAATTTAAGCGGGCTCTTCTTAAATAAGGGGCTGGGTATTCACACGCAACGGCAGGTCGGAAAAGGACGGGATTTTGAGCAGCTCAGAGAATACCTTCCCGGTGACAGTTTCGAAGATATTCACTGGAAGACGACCGCCAAGCGAGGAGAACCGATAACCAAAGTGTATCAGATCGAGCGGACCCAGCAAATATATGTCATTATCGATGCATCGCGACTCAGCGATAGATCGCCAGATGTAAATTCCCTATCGATTCAAGGTGATGCCCGAACCACCGCTGATTTAACAACCATGCTGCAGCGCTTTATCACAGGCGCTTTAATCATGGCGCTGGCCGCCGAACGGCAAGGGGATTTGTTCGGTTTGCTGACCTTTGACGACAAAGTTCGCTCCTTTTTAACAGCCAAGAAAGGAAAAGCGCATTTTAATATCTGCCGGGATACGCTTTATACTTTGCAACCCCAAAGCGTTTCTCCTGATTTTGCTGAATTGTTTACCTTTATCGGCACCAAAATCCGCCGCCGGGCACTGCTGGTTTTTTTAACCCATCTGGATGATCCTGTTCTGGCGGACAGCTTTGCCCAACACATCGATCTTATTTCAAGAAACCATGTAATTCTGGTCAATATGCTCAAACCCATGGTTGCAAAGCCGCTTTTTTCTTCCGAGCGTGTTTTATCGGTTAATGATGTCTACAGCGAGCTGGGCGGACACCTGCTCTGGCGGCGGCTGCAGGAAACTCAAAAAGTTTTGCAAAGACGCGGTGTGGGTATGGGTATGCTGGACAATGAAAACCTGTGTACAGAGCTGGTTTCACAATATCTGACGTTAAAGAAGAGACAGGTTTTGTAGGTGAAAGTGCCTAAATTTGCGAGTGAGCTAAAGTGACTAAAGTTAAGGGATTCTGTCATTTTTATTAAAAGATGGAGCGCGAGCGACACCTTAACTTTAGGCACTTCCAACTTTAGTTCATTTTAGTCAATTTTAAATTATGATAATAGATTTACAAAAATTTATCTCTGAAGAACGCCCGTACTGGTCGGAGCTGGAAGCGGAGCTGGAGCGGCTTGAAAAAAAACCGGAATACAGACTAAGGCTCGGACACCTGGAACGCTTTCATTATCTTTATCAGCGTGCATCTGCGGATCTAGCCAAGATTTCCACCTTTTCCGCTGAGCCGAACACCCGGCTTTATCTTGAATCTCTGGTGGGCAGGGCTTTTGGTGAGATCCATGAAACGCGTGAAAAGCCCCACCGGCTCAGGCCGTTGCACTGGTTTTTCACCATTTTCCCGCAAACATTTCGCAAACATGTTCGTGCATTCTGGATTTGTTTACTGGCGATTACGGTGGGAGCTGCATTTGGCGGATTCACCATAATAGTGGATTCGAGCGCAAAGCAAATACTTCTGCCTTTTTCTCATCTCCAGGGGGATCCATCGGATCGCGTAAAAAAGGAAGAAGGCGTCGACAGCGATCGTCTCAAAGGTGCAAAAACAACTTTTTCTTCTTTTTTAATGACGCACAATACCAAAGTGGCCATCTTTACACTTGCACTCGGCATGACCTGGGGGATCGGCACGCTGATTATGTTGTTTTATAACGGTGTCATTTTAGGCGCAGTGGCGGTCGATTATATTCTGGCAGGTGAGACTTCATTTTTGCTGGGCTGGTTGCTGCCCCATGGGGCCGTTGAAATTCCGGCCATATTGCTTGCCGGGCAGGCCGGCATCGTTCTGGCAGGCGCACTCATTGGATGGGGCAAGCCCATATCTTTGCGAAACCGCCTGCGGAAAATATCCAATGATCTGGTCACACTCATATTTGGTGTGGCGCTGATGCTGGTCTGGGCCGGAATTATCGAAGCCTTTTTTTCACAATATCATGAGCCGGTCATGCCGTATCAAATCAAAATCGCTTTCGGCGTTTTCGAGTTGATGATTTTAGCGTTGTTTTTAGGAAGAGCCGGCAGGAAAAGGGTAAGTAAAAGTGCCTAAAGTTGGGAGTGAACTAAAGTGACTAAAGTTAATGCATTCTACCCAATTTAATAAAAGATGGAGCACCACGCGGCGCAAGCGCCTGCGCTGCGCGAGCGACAACATAATTTTAGGCACTTTAGCTCACTTTAGTCACTTTAGGCACTCCAAAAAATTAGCTCATTTAATTGTTAACGATGTTATCCAGTCGAACAAATACACTTATCATCAAAACACCTGAAGGAATCGAATTTTCGCTGCCGCTCGCGGGGCCGGTTACGCGATTTCTCGCATGGGCGATCGATCTTGGAACCATCATCGCGATCATTTCGATTTTGAATGTCGTTTTTGGAATCCTGGGCATTATCAGTCGCGATTTTGCGTTCGCGGCCAATATTATCGGTTTTTTTGCTGTTTCGATCGGCTACGGGATTTTAACGGAGTGGTACTGGAATGGACAAACCCTCGGGAAAAAACTTTTGCGACTAAGAGTTATGGATGAACAGGGACTGCGACTCCAGTTCAGTCAGGTTGTCATTCGAAATCTGTTAAGATTTATTGATAGCTTGCCCGCGCTGTATTTGATCGGCGGTCTAGTTTGCCTGTTCAATCAACGAGCTCAGCGTTTAGGTGATTTTGCGGCCAATACCATCGTCGTTTGGAGTCCTCGTATTTCCGAACCGGATTTGAATCAGCTTTTGGAAGGCAAATACAATTCCTTCCGTGAATATCCCCATCTGGAAGCGCGTCTCAGGCAACATGTCACACCGCGCGAAGCGCAGATAGCGGTTCAGTCAATTATCAGGCGGGATGACCTCGAATCACAGGCTCGAATCGAGCTTTTCCGTGATCTGTCATCCTATTTTCAAACCATTGTCGCCTTTCCGCAAGAAGCCACCGACGGAATCTCCGACGAGCAATATGTCCGCAATGTGGTGGAAGCCCTCTTTCGACCGAAAGCGCCTAAAATCAGTGCCTAAAGTCGATTCTTTTACACTAAAGAAAAATAGGGGTCAAAGCTTGAATAATGAATAAGGAAGATACAATTCACTATTCAAGGTTTGACCCCAGATACATACATCAAAATATTATTATCTGTTTGTAACACAGCCCGTTTATCCCCCGGATGAAATTCTTGCAATTTAGCGCAATAGGCCATAAATGTAGTCCATGGCAATGTTTTGTTAACGAATCGAAGAGAATATAAATTCTGCTTGAAAAAAATTTATCATGAAACCCATTGTTGCCATTGTCGGCCGTCCCAATGTCGGTAAATCAACTTTTTTCAATCGGGTCACCCGGACCCGAGATGCGCTGGTGGATGACTTACCGGGAGTCACCCGTGACCGTCATTACCGGGATGCGAGCTGGAATAATATCGAGTTTACGCTTGTAGATACCGGCGGTTTCACCGAAGGAGAGGAATTTTCGGATGGAATTCGCTTTCAGGTTCAACAGGCGATTGACGATGCGGACGTGATCATTTTGCTACTGGATGGTAAAGAAGGCATATCACCATTTGAACGCGATATAGTCGACTTGCTGCGCGTCGCCGACAAACCGGTGTTTTATGCGGTTAACAAAATAGATGGTGCCGAACAGGAAGTACATGTATCTGATTTTTTCAGTCTGGGTGTTGAACCGCTGTTTCCGATTTCGGCTGAACATCGATACGGGATGATTGATTTTCTGGATGCCCTGGTAGAGGGTTTTTCTGCGATTGATAAAGGTCCAGGCCAAAAGGCAGCTGAAGGCACCATCGGTCTGGCGGTTGTCGGACGACCCAATGTAGGCAAATCCTCTTTAATCAATCGTATACTGGGCGAGGAACGGCATCTGGTCAGCGATCGGCCGGGAACGACCCGGGATGCGACGGATTCTGTCTATCAGGTGGACGGCAAAGCTTACCTGCTGATTGATACGGCGGGTATTCGTCGCAAGGGCAAAATCACCCAGAAAATTGAAAAATTCTCAATCATCAAGGCGCTTCGGAGTCTGGACCGCTGCGATGTTGCCCTGATTGTTCTGGATGCCAACGAGGGAATTGCCGAGCAGGATGTTAGTATTGCCGGATATGCATATGAACGCGGATGCGGTTGTATTTTTTTGCTGAATAAATGGGATCTTTTGGAGAAAGACACCCAAACCGCAAAACAATATCTGGATGAATTGAGAATGCGGGCCAAGTTTTTAGCTTTTGCGCCGGCCATGACAATTTCAGCCCTGACAGGTCTGAGGGTGGTCAAAATCTTTAAAATGGTTGATGATGTTTACCGGCAGTATGCGCAGCGAATTGCAACCGGACAATTGAATCGGATTCTGGAGACATCAATGGCGAAGAACCCGCCACCGCTTTATCGCGGCAAACCGATTAAATTTTATTATTCAACCCAGGTGACCACCAAACCGCCCACATTTGTCTGCTTTGTTAATTATCCGCAAGCGGTTCATTTCTCTTATAAAC
>JASFGZ010000145.1:0-9210 GCA_050123495.1 Desulfobacterales bacterium | reverse complement strand
TCGGATGTACTTTTTATGCTCCGGCAGTACCGAATCCTCTACAAAAATGACAAGAAAGGTGTTCTGGTCTTCGTATTCCTGATTGGGAATAATCCCGCGCGGTTTCAACTCCCTTTTTTCAACAAAAGGAAAAGGAATTTGATGGGCGCTGAAAGTTTTGTATGAATCAATAAGCGCATATTGCAGCAGAAATTGATCCAGCTCATCCCTCAACAGTTCATAGTAGGAACGCCTCAATTTATCGGAATGGCTCAGTTCTTCCCTGTAATTCCAGTATGCCAATTTTTTCTCCTCTTAAAAAAGACTCTTATTCTAGTATAATATCATGCTTTATCATATAGTTAAAGCGATAAAAACGCCGGGCAGGCAACCATCATTCAGGGTGGGGAATCGATCGCTAGTTATTTTTTTCTAACTTCTCAACCCAGAGGTAAATTTTTTCTCGGCATGTATAGCACAGGAGGGCCAAAATCAGGCAGGCGCCAATCATAACGCCAAGCAGAACATAATTTCGTTCATATAAGAATGCACCCTGCAGGCTTAAGGCAAATGTACCCGGCATTCTGCCAATCGCGGCCAGCAAAATAAAAATCTTGATCGGCAGCGTGCTTACACCCAGCGCCAGGCAGAGATAGTCCTTGGGAAAGCCCGGAAATAAGAACAGGACAAACAATACGATGACGCCCTGGCGTTTGATCAGTCCATCAATTTTTTGAAACTGATGTGCCGGAATCCGTTTCCTCACATACCGCTCACCCAGAAAACGGCCAATCATAAAATTCAGCCAGGAACCCACTGTCAGGGCGATACTGGAATAGATAAATCCCGGCAACGTCCCGAACAGATAACCGCCGATAAATCCCGTCGCTTCTCCCGGCACTGGCGCAAAAATCACCTGAAGAATCTGAATCAGCATGAAAACCAGTGGTGCACCGGTTCCAAAGGAAGAAATAAGGATTCTGATTTGTTCCCTATCAGAAAACAAACGGTATAAATCGGTGATCTTTTCCCAAATCGGAATGCGAAACCAAAAACCCGCAAAACCAAAAACCATCAGCGCCACTATGATGGAAATTTTAAATTTATTTGAAGCAGCTGTTAAGGGCATAATTTTATAGAATTGGATGTGCGGATGGTCGACTAGAAGCTATCTCAAAAATGCGTCTTAGAGCCTGTTAGATAACATAAAGCAATCAGTTGAAATGATCATCGTTTTTTTTGGCGGTCTATAGCTTTCTTCCGAGACCATCTTTCAAAAAAACCGATGGTGCCGGAATCATAGGCGCGCTTGACCCGCTCTTCTTCAACTTTAATGCCCTCCGGTCCCTTGACAGCCTCCCTCAGACACTCTGTTTTACAGAAACAGACGATACAACTTTGCGGAGTATGTCTTAAACCGTCCTTTGCCAGCGGGAAGACATTATCGAGTTTTCCGAAACAGTTGGGATATTCTTTTTTTCTCTGAGTCATTTATAATGATGGAATTGATCCAATATTCAAAGTTGGCATTAGAAGTGGTTTCAAGTCAATTTTCAACAAGGGTGGTTTCAGGTCTCCTGCTCGGTCAGCTTTTCGAACTCCCGGTTCATTTTTGCAATATAGCCCTGATCCGCAAAACTGAAATAGCGATTATCTCCGATGATCAGATGTTCATGAACGACCATCCCCATCACCCTGCCGGCAAATACCAGTTGACGGGTAACCGCAACATCTTCTGAAGAGGGTTTCGGATCGCCTGAAGGGTGATTGTGGGCAAAAATAAGCGCAGCGGCATCATGACTGAGGGCTGCCTGAATGACTTCACGCGGATATACGCTGCTTGTGGTCAGCGTTCCTTCAGAAATAGTACTGGCGGCAATCACCTCGTTTTTAGAATTTAAAAATATGACTTTGAAAAATTCCCGGTTTTTGTCTCCAATGCTATGGTACAGGTAATCGAAAAGCGCCTTCGAATCATTAATGGCATCTTTATGAATGAGTTTTTTTTCAAGATATCGTTCGGCAACGGCTTTGATCAGTTTAATGCCGAAAAGGTTTTTGGGGCCGATGCCGTTGACTTTGCAAAGCTCCTGAGGTGTGGCTTCAAGCACCCCCTGAAGTGTCTTAAATCTTTTCAAGGCTTCTTTAGCCGCATCTTTGCAGTCTTTGCGCGGCATTGCCAAAGTGAGCAAGAGTTCAATCACTTCATAATCGTGAAAGCCATTGAGACCACCGGCAAGAAAGCGCTCGCGCAATCTTTGTCTGTGGCCCGCCCCTTTGTGGGTTTTGTTGTTTCCATTTTTGGGCATAGAACTGCTTTCGGTTATCAGTTATTTTGGTATTAAATGCCTAGTATATAGATTTCAGGTTTCGGGTGTCAGGTGTCAGGATTCGTGGTCTTTGGCCGCTTGCTGCTGGTCTGTGAATTTAGTCAATTCGTTAATTGGTCGAATGGTCAAATAGTTTAAAATGGATTGAATCCTTTGATGAATCGACAATTCAACTAATTAACTGATTAACTATACCCTCTGACATCTGTTTCCTGTTTTCTGAAACCCGAAACCTGAAACCTTCTTACGCCTCATCCAACTCCTGTTTGAGTGTTCGGGTCATCAATCGGTAGACAGCTTCTTTGGGCGCCAGATTTTCATAAAGAATACGATAAATTTCGTGGCATATCGGCATTTCAACACCGAGCTCACGGGAAAAATTATACACAGATTTTGCAGTTTTAACACCCTCTGCCACCATGTGCATTTCAGCGAGTATTTGTTTGAGTTTTTTGCCTTGGCCTAACTTCATACCGACGGTATAGTTTCGGCTGAGATTACCCGTGCATGTTAGTACCAGATCTCCAAAACCGGCAAGCCCGGTAAATGTTCTTGGATTGGCTCCGAGATGAAGTCCCAATCGACGGACCTCGGTCATTCCTCTTGTGATTAGCGCTGCCCGTGTATTTAAACCCATTCCGAGTCCATCCAGAATGCCGGAAGCAATGGCAATTACATTCTTAACAGAACCGCCCAGTTCAACACCGACAATGTCTTCACTGGTATACACTCTGAAATACGGCATTGCAAATACATGCTGCACTAAAGATGCAGTCGCAGAATTCTTGCACGCCACCGTTACCGTAGTGGGCATTTTTTGGGCGACTTCTTTGGCAAAACTAGGGCCGGAAATCACTGCCAGTTGATCTTCCCGAACTTCTGGAATAGTCTCTTTGATGACTCCAGACATCGTCAGATGCGTTTTTTGCTCTATGCCCTTGGAAGCAGACGTAATAATCGTGCCCTCAGATAAATGTCCGGCCATTTGCCGGGTCACATTCCGCATAACATGCGAAGGCACCACAATTACAATTAGATGCTTGTTCAGCACGACGTTGGGCAGATCATTTGAAACCGATAGATTGGATGACAGTTGATGGTCCGGCAGAAAAAGCTTATTTTCATGGAAATTTTCAATGTGGTCTTTGACCTCTTTTTCAAAGACCCAAAGGTCGACTTGATAGCCTTTGCATGCCAGCAGGTCGGCGATGGCCGTGCCCCAGCTCCCCGCTCCCACAACAGCTATTTTGAATTTCGTCGGATCAATTTCACCTTTGGTTTTCATAAACCTAAGCTGGACAAGCCATAACAAATTGAATATTGATGATTGATTATTGAAGATTGCCGGAAGTCGCTTCGCTCGATCATTTAATAATCGTCAAATTGATAGAATTTCTTCAATAGTCAATCTTCAATAGAAAATCTTCAATTCGTTGATCATGGGTAAGATATTTCGAAAAACATTATTTGGTCACAAATACCCGAAAACCCATGACTAGAAGTGGTTTCAAAACCTCAGATCAGGTTCAAGGGCAAAGCGTCCCGCGGATTTAAAGCGGAGCGTACACGCTAGTACCTGAGCATTTCAATTCGCGGGACAACGCAGCCATTGGGCCTGAGATGGGGTTTTGAAATCACTTCTAAGTACCTACTCTTCCTCTTTTTCTGCCAGCCTGGCGGCACCGACAACCCGTTCGTCGGCATCCATGCCCATCAGTTTCACGCCCTGGGTGTTGCGGCTAATTACGGATATCGAGTTTACCTGCATTCGAATCACTTTGCCGGTGTTCGTCATCAACATCAAATCATCATCTTCTTCAACCAGTAATATCCCTACGACCATTCCGTTGCGTTCAGTGGTTTTTATTGAAATGACCCCCTTGCCGCCGCGTTTCTGGACCGGATATTCATCAATCGAGGTGCGCTTGCCGAATCCGTTTTCGGTTACGGCAAACAGCGTTTGACCGTGACTGAGGACCTCCATTCCCACGATTTGATCTGCTTCAGCCAGGCGCATTCCCCGAACTCCAGTCGCAACGCGACCCGAGGGGCGGATATCGGATTCGTGAAAGCGGATGGATTTTCCCATGCGGGACCCCAGGAACACATTCAAAGTACCATCGGTAATACGCGCAGCGATCAATTCATCACCCTCAAGAAGATTCAGCGCAATGATACCGCCGGAACGGGGGCGGCTGAATGCCATTAAATCCGTCTTTTTAATTACGCCATTTTTAGTCGCCATCAAAACATGATAGCCCGGCTCAAATTCCGGTACCGCCAGCACGGTGGTAAGCCGTTCATCTTTTCCGAAATTCAGCAGATTCACAATCGCCTTCCCAAGACTCATACGGCCGGCCTGGGGCATATCGTAGACTTTGCGCCAGTAAACTCTGCCCTGATTTGTAAAGAAAAGAAACGTGTGGTGGGTAGAGGCGACAAACAAATGTTCGACAAAATCATCTTCCTTGGTCCCCATCGCTGTTTTGCCTTTACCGCCCCGACGCTGGTTTCTGTAAAGTGTGATGGGATTGCGTTTGATATACCCTCGTTTGGAAATCGTGACGACCATATCCTCTTCAACAATCATATCCTCGATGGTAATTTCTTTGGTTTCTTCAATAATCTCGGTATAGCGATGATCGCCAAACTTTTCCTCTATCTCTGAAAGCTCATCTTTAATAATATTGAGCACCAGCTTTTCGCTGGCAAGGATCTCTTTAAACCTGGCAATATCTTTAATAATATTTTTATAGTCCTGCTGAATCTTATCGCGCTCAAGACCGGTGAGCCGCTGCAGTCGCATGTCCAAAATTGCCTGGGCCTGTTTTTCGGTCAGGCTAAATTTCTTCACCAGCTGGGATTTGGCCTCCGCCGGTGATCTACATGCGCGAATCAAGGCGACCACATCATCCAGATTATCCAAAGCAATCTTTAAACCTTCAAGAATATGCGCCTGGTCTTCGGCCTTTTTCAGATCATAACGGGTCCGCCGTATGACGATATCCTTGCGGTGCAGAATAAAGTATTGCAAAATCTCCTTAAGATTCAGGATTTCAGGCCGTCCATTGACAACGGCCAGGAAAATAATTCCAAAACTAGTTTCCATGCGGCTATGTTTGTAAAGTTGATTGATGACCACACCGGCAATCTGGTCTTTTTTTAGCCCCAGCGCGATTCGCATTCCTTCGCGGTCCGATTCATCCCGGACAAATCTTATACCTTCGATGTTTTTATCTCTTATCAGTTCAGCAATCTTTTCAATCAGTTTGGCTTTATTTACCTGGTAGGGTAGCTCCGTGATGATCAGGGTCTCCCGCTGGGTGCGTTTGTCTTTTTCAACCAGAAGCCTTGCCCTGATGCGAACTGCACCGCGTCCGGTTTGATAGGCAGACCTGATACCCTCGGTTCCATAGATCATACCACCTGTGGGAAAATCAGGACCCGGAACAAGTTCAATAAGCTCGTCGACTGAGATCTCCGGGTTATCGATAAGGGCCTTTAGGCCTGCTATAACCTCAGACAGATTGTGGGGCGGTATATTGGTGGCCATCCCCACAGCGATACCGGCCGACCCGTTGATCAGCAAACTGGGGATCTTGGCCGGTAACACAGCCGGTTCAAATAAGGACTCATCATAATTGGGAACAAAATCAACCGTCTCTTTTTCTAAATCTTCCAGCATCTCATGCGCCAGGCGCATCATTCGGATTTCCGTGTATCGCATGGCAGCGGGGGGATCACCGTCAATGGAGCCAAAGTTACCCTGGCCATCAACGAGCGGATAGCGCATGGAAAAATTTTGAGCCAGCCGCACAATCGCATCATAAACAGCCGCATCACCGTGGGGGTGAAATTTACCGATCACATCACCAACAATGCGGGCTGATTTCTTATACGCTTTGTTCCAGTCATTTTTTAACTCCCGCATGGCATACAGGACACGCCGGTGAACCGGTTTTAGTCCATCGCGAACATCCGGCAATGCCCTGCCGATGATTACACTCATAGCGTAATCAAGATATGATTTTTTCATTTCTTTTTCGATGCTGATTTCAGCAAAACGATCACTCTGATACATCTCAACTCCATGTAAAGGTTATATGCGTTAAAAGATACAGGCCTCTATCTGGTCCGTTCCACCAGCTGTTGATAACTTGCTTGATAAATCTCTGCCAGGGTTAAAAAAGCGGTTACCACCAGGGGACCGTAGATAATCCCAAGTATGCCGAACAGCTTCAATCCGCCAATGATGGAAAGAAATACGATCAGGGTGTGCATTCGCACCCGTTGACCCACCAGCTTGGGTTTGAAGTAATATTCGATGCTGCTCGAAAGGATGATATAAAAAATAAGGAAGAAGATACCGGCGCCAATGCGTCCCTGCAAAAATAAAAAAATCGCTGCCGGTACAAATACGCCGCCGATTCCCAGAATCGGCAAAAAAGCCAGCAGCGCCATGATGACGCCCCACAGAAAAGGCGATTTTAGCCCAAAGAGGGCAAAAACAATCCCGCCTAGGGTGCCTTGAATCAATCCGCCCAGGCCGTTGCCCAGGAGAATGGCGGTGGCGATGTCTTTGAATTTTTGAATCAATTTTTGGTCCTGATCCTCCGGCAGGGGAGAAAGTTTGACGATAAAAGTGACCAGACGATTACTGTCAATCAACAGATAAAAGATAATTAACAGCATGAAAAAGAAGTTGGCGATAAACTTAAGCACATTGGTCGTTATGGATCTGGCCTGCTCATACAAGAAAAGTCCCACCACCCTGCCGATTTCGGCAATCGCTCTGTTGAGTTGTTCACCCGTGATTTCAATTTTAAACTTAGCTAGAAATTGGTTGATTTTTTCAAATATGTCACTTCTTTCAAGAAGCTCCATAATGGGTTTGCTTTGCAATGCCCCTCTTGCGGTTAGATACAAGTCCCAGGCTTCATTGGTCAAAATCCCTACAAAAAACGAAAGGGGCAAGAAAAGGACGATAAAAATCAGAATGCAGGTCAACAGTGACGCAATGGTCGCATTAAATTTTCGATTCAAAAGTTTGTAAACCGGAACAAAGACACCGGTAACAACAATGGCCAGGATGATAACCGATATAAAAGGCCATAGAAGCCAGCCCATCATGAAACAGGACAAGGTAAAAACACCCAGAAAAAACCATAAAATCAAATTCGGGGAACTCTGATTGCTCACATTCCCTCCTAACAAAAATTAGAGATCAAATAGTCGATCGGGACAAATGCCACAACGCAGAGCTATTGCCCGTGAAATAGGTTGGCCATTGCAATGATAATAATTAAGAGAGGGCTCTTGTAAGGTTTGAGGACAGACTTTTTACTTGGCAATAAACCCTCCGGCTGCAAATAAGAGAAGGGTTTCATAGATGAAAACCGCAGCCCAGCTGTCAAATATTGCGAAGACAATCCCGCCGCCAATGATAGCCGGTACGGCGCAGAAAACCAGAATACCCAACTTACGGCTAACGCCCATTGGAATGAACCTCCTTTAGTCGATGGCCGCAGGGCACATCGACGTTTGGATTAGGACATTGTGAGATCAGATAACTATCCGGAATTAAATAGAATCGGTTAGGAAAAAGATCATCAAAGGCCAAGACCCTTGCCCCGCTAAAAAACCCCAATATTTTCAATGGGATTGAGGGTTAAAAATTTAACTAACTATTAGCAATTATTACAAAAAAAGTAAAGAAAAAAGTGGAAAAAAAGGTTCAAGGTTCAGCGTTCAAGGATTCAAGGTTGAAGAACCTAATCCTTCTTAAAACCACACCTCTGAACCCGGAACCTCTGAACCTCTGATTTAGCGTTCTACAATCATCGCCATGCCCATTCCGCCGCCAATACACATCGTAATTAGCCCGGTGTTATAGCCGTTGCGCTGCATATGATTCATGCCCGTCACCATCTGGCGGGCCCCCGTGCAACCGATGGGATGTCCCAGCGAGATGCCGCTGCCCAGCTCATTGGGGCGGTCATTATCAATATCAAGCTCGCGCATACAGCCAATGGCCTGGGCTGCAAATGCTTCGTTGAGTTCGATCATCTGGATATCCGCCAGCGTCATTCCGGCCGTCGTCAAGGCCTTTCTGACAGCCGGAATAGGTCCCAGCCCCATATAGGCAGGATCCACCGCGCCGGAAGCAAACGCTTTGATCTTAACGATCGGTTCCAGGGATAAGTCCTTGGCCTTATCTGAGCTCATCAAAAGAACAGCCGCTGCCGCGTCATTGATCCCCGAGGCATTTCCGGCAGTAACCGTTCCGTCCTTTTTGAAGGCCGGTTTTAACTTGGCCATTTTATCCATGTTGGTGTCCATTGGACGCTCATCGGTATCAAAAACGGTTTCACCTTTGCGGGTTTTAACAATCACAGGTGCAATCTCCTGCGCAAAGAGCCCCTCTTTAATGGCCGCTCGTGCCCGGGTGTGACTCAGAACGCCCAATTCGTCCTGCTCCTGCCGGCTAACATCATACAGAACGGCGATGGCCTCGGCCGTAACGCCCATGTGATAGCCGTAAAATATTTCCCACAATCCGTCAAACACCATCAAATCCAGGACTTCACCGACGCCGGTCAACTCCATCCGATGGCCCCAGCGGGCTTTGGGCAGAGCCATTGGAACCAGGCTCATGCTTTCCTGCCCTCCGGCCAGAACCGCATCAGCCTGCCCCAGCATAATGGCTGAAGCCCCCAGGGCAATTGCTTTTAGGCCTGATCCGCAAACTTTGTTGATGGTGTAAGCCGGCGTTTCTTTGGGGATTCCGGCGGCGATCATGGATTGTCGCGCCGTGTTCTGACCCTGAGCGGCTTGAAGCACGTTGCCCATGATAACCTCATCGAGGGTTATGGGCTGGGCATTATCACTCCAATCATAAGAT
>JASFGZ010000144.1:0-9278 GCA_050123495.1 Desulfobacterales bacterium | reverse complement strand
CTAATTATGATTATCGTCTCCCAGCTTCCCAACGAACCCGCCCCGGCAACCAAAATTTTCAAAAGCTTTTGGCTGGTAAGTCATGTCACGGTCATCTTCATCGGAGAGGCGGCGTTCGCCCTGGCCTGTGGACTGGGTATCCTGTATTTGCTTCAAGAACACGAAATCAAAACCAAGAAGCATGGATTCTTTTTTAAACGCCTGCCGTCCTTGGACATGTTGGACAGCATCGGATATGTCTGCATTGTGGTGGGTTTTACCATGCTTACGGTAGGGCTGATAACCGGCTTCGTTTATGCGAAAACGTTCTGGGGCCGGTTCTGGAGCTGGGATCCCAAAGAAGTTTGGTCCGGGATCACCTGGCTGTTTTATGCGGTCCTGCTCCATGAGAGACTGACGGCCGGGTGGCGGGGGCGGCGCTCTGCCATTATGGCCATTATCGGCTTTGGTGTGCTGATATTCACATTTTTAGGTGTCAATCTACTGATGAAGGGGCACCACGGGGTATTTACCAAATTTTAGTAGGTTAAAACTTACTTTAAGAAGTTTATAGATGCTTAATCATTTTTCATCAAAACCCGAAACACGAATTTCGAAATCCGAAACAATTTTCAAAAAAATAAATTCAAATGTTCTAAACCGTTTTGAATTTCGGGCATTTGATATTCGAATTTGTTTCGAGTTTCGTTATTCGGATTTCGAATTTTAAAATAATCCTTAGACAAAATCGAGGCTTATACGGCTCAAATTATTTTGTTGTTAAGTTAGCGGCCAAATTAATTATGTTGGATATCGTATTACTTGGCATAAATCATAAGACGGCTCCGATTGAGGTCAGGGAGTGTATCGCCTTTTCAGAGGATGAGTCGAAATCCGCTCTGCACGCGCTTATACGGAAAACTTTCATAAAAGAAGCGTTGCTTTTTTCAACCTGTAACCGGGTGGAAGTTTTGCTGGTAACCGATAACGCATCCCGGGCGGTTGAGGAAACCAAAGGGTTTATCGCGGAATTCAACAGGATTCCGCTGGAACAATTTGAAGACGCCCTCTATGTGCATGAAGGCGACGATGCCGTGCGTCATGTTTTTCGCGTGGCCTCGAGCCTGGATTCAATGGTTGTGGGCGAGCCCCAGATCCTGGGCCAGGTAAAAGAAGCCTACCGAACCGCTACCGACGAAAAAACCTCCGGTGTCATTTTAAACCGTTTACTGCACCGCACGTTTTTTGTCGCCAAGCGCATCCGCACTGAAACCGGTATCGGGGATCGAGCGGTTTCCATCAGCTACGCCGCCGTTGAACTCTGCCGTAAAATATTTGGAGAACTGCTCGACAAAAAAGTGTTGCTTATCGGCGCCGGAGAAATGGCCGAACTGGCTGTTGAACACCTTCTCCGCAACAAGGTCGCAAATGTATGGGTGGCCAACCGTACCTTTGAAAACGGCGTTGAACTGGCCCGGCAGTTTAACGGCAGCGCCATCCGATTTGAAGAAATTCCAGAAAGCTTGAAAACGGTGGACATCATTATCAGCTCCACCGGGGCACCTGATTACGTGATTGAGCAGGATCAGGTGAAAAGCATAATTCGCAAGCGTCGCAATCGTCCACTATTTTTCATGGATATTGCCGTCCCCCGGGACATCGATCCGGAAATCAATCGCCTCGCCAATTCATATGTTTATGATATCGATGACCTAAAGGGAATCATCGACGAAAATATTGATGACCGCCGCAATGAGGCAATTAAAGGAGAACGCATCGTCGATGAGGCCGTCATCCATTTCCGTGAATGGCATGAAAGTTTAGATATTGTGCCAACCATCATTGCCCTGAGAAATAAAATGGAATCCATTGCGGCGGCGGAACTCAAAAAAACCCTGCAATCCAGCAAGATCTCAGAGCAGGAAGCCGAAGCCATCCACAAAATGGCGGATTCTCTGATCAACAAGATTCTGCATGATCCGACCCTGTTTCTGAAACAAAACGGCATGCGTGAAGATAAATCATTTTATATTGATACGGTCAGAAAACTATTTAAGCTGGATGAATAATCACCGTTTGTTGTCAGGGGTCAGTCGTCCGTTGCAATTTCATACCTCCTACCGGATGCTTGGCTCATAAACCTGCATCAACAGTGTCATTTAATTAAGCGCATGCAACGGACAAAGGACCACGATCAACGAATAATAAATCCGGAGAATTTATTATGAACAAAGTTGCGTTTCTTTTTCCCGGCCAGGGCTCCCAGAGTGTGGGGATGGGAAAAGAATTTTATCAGGAATACGATTTTGTTCGCGAAATCTTCGACATGGCCGAAGAGACCATCAAAATGCATGTCTCCAGGCTGTGTTTTAAGGGCCCCATGGAAGAATTGACCACGACGGTCAACCTGCAGCCCGCCGTTACAACCGTTAACCTGGCCTGTTTGGCCGTCCTTCAAAAAGAGGGCATCGATTTCGATTTTTGTGCCGGTCACAGTCTGGGAGAATACAGCGCCCTGAATGCCGCCGGCGTTGTATCCGGTGAAGAGACCATTCAGCTGGTATATCAAAGAGGCACGCTCATGCATCGCGAATCCACCCGGTACCAGGGGGCCATGCATGCCATCGTCGGATTGCCGATTGCCGAAGTCAACGATCTTGTCGCCGAAGTTCAATCGCAGGGCGTTGTATCGGTGGCCAACCACAACAGCGAACTTCAGATTGTGATCACCGGTTCACCGGAGCCGGTCGAAAAAGTCTCCATGCTGGCCGTTCAAAAGGGGGCCAAGTCCATAGCGCTGAAAGTCAGCGGTGCCTGGCACAGTGAACTTATAAAAGGCGCCGAGCAAGATTTCAAAGAAGTTCTATCCCAAATTGGCTTTAATCCACCTAAAAAATCCATCATTCTCAATGTTTCGGCCGATATCTGCACCGAGGCCGATGAAATCAAAGATATCATGGGCCGACAGCTGTGCAGCCCGGTTAAATGGTATGATTGCATGGGCAAGTTGATGGACGCAGAGGTTGAAACCTTTTTGGAAGTCGGACCGGGCAGGGTGCTTGCCGGATTGTTAAAAAAAATCCTGCCGGCCGATTACCCCGCTAAAGTTTACAATGTCGCCAACATGAAGCAGCTCGAGCGCTTCCTTAAGGAAAATAAATGAGCTAAAATGCCTAAAATTACGGTGTCGCTCACGCTCCGTCTTTTTTTTAAAGGTGCACACCTTATTTTTGGTTATCGAGAACGAAGACGAGCAGGATTTACGATTCCATATTTATCGTTCTCGTCGTCGTCCTCGTTCTGGTCCTCGACACAAAATTTCGCAGTGTCTTCACCAACCTTTTTTAAATGATAGAATTCTTCAACTTTAGGCACTTTCGCTCATTTTAGGCATTTTAGGCACTTCTAACTTGGGAGTAAATCGTGATCAGCGCCTCTTACTTCATCTGGATCCTATTTCTGGTAAATCTGGCAATTATCTGTATGGCCTGTTTGTTTACCTGTGAGTCCATCCGTGAGCAGGAACCGAGGGCCCCCAAATGGGGAGCGGCATTGCTGGCCTTCCATATCTTGCTCGGCATACTCATTTTGTCATGGCCGGCGGCCCGGCTGCCGATTGCCTGGTTCCTCGGTATCGGTGTGGCGGTTCAGGCCCTTTTCCTCATACCCTATAAAGGCAAGGCTGCCGGACCCAAGCATGCGGCCGATTATCTGTATGGTGACGGGAGCAGTTTTAAACAGGCAGATGAACGCGACATGATGTTTGCCCGTAATACGATGATCCCGGGCTCAATGCAGTACGAGGATTATTATCAAGCGCATCCCGAAAAAAAAGAATATGACGATCAACGCCGGGCCGTGGGCGGCCCTTTAGGTAAAACCGGCTCCATTGACGGCCGTTATCAACCCAATGTGGCCATGCTCGTATCCTCAATCGAATTTCCCATGATGTTAGGGGATAAAGCCTATGTGGATCCGGAAACCTCCTTATCCCGCAGCATTTACTTTTCTAAAGAGGATGCAAAGACCGGGGCAGAAATAGATCCTGTCAAAGCTACCAAAATCGTCAAAAAATGGGCCCAACACCTTGGCGCCGACCTGGTGGGCGTTTGTAAAATTGATCCCCGCTGGGCGTATTCACACCGGGGCCGAATACATTATGATGACTGGGAAAATTGGGGCAAGGAGATTCCCGAACCGCTCCCCTATGCGGTGGTTGTCGCTACAGAGATGAACGCTGACATGGTCCGCTCGGCACCGCATACCCCCACTTTGGTCGAGAGCGGTTACAACTATGCGCGCGGCGCCTATATTACAACAATTCTGTCCCGCTGGTTCGGTGCCATGGGATACAAAGCCGTTGCCCAGCACAACCGGCATTACGACACCTTGGAGGTGCCCTTAGCCATTGATGCCGGTTTGGGCGAATTGGGGCGCTTCGGCTATCTTATCGCTGATAAATTCGGGCCCCGCGTGCGTCTGTTTGCCGTACAGACAGACATGCCGCTGGTCCCTGACAAGCCCGTCGACCTGGGCGCTGGAAAGTTCTGCGAAGTCTGTTTGAAATGCGGGGAATCCTGTCCATCAAAATCGATCCCTATCGAAAGAGAAAAAAAGGTGGACCGCGGGATCGAGCGCTGGTCACTTAACGCGGAGACTTGTTTCGCGTACTGGGGCAAAATCGGTACCGATTGCTGCATCTGTATGGCCATCTGCCCTTTTTCCAGACCAAACCGTACCATCCATAGATTAGTAAAATTCATGCTGCGCCATTCAGCCCTGGCACGGACGGTTTTTCCTTATATTGACAATATCCTTTACGGCCGACGATGGAAGCCCCGCAAGGCATTGGATTGGATGGATTATCCTAAAGGTGCCAGCTCAAAAGATGTTCCCATCTTTGAATCAGATGCCTGAAGACTAGAACCCATCTCAAAAAGGTGAGTTCAATAAAAATATCTGGCATGCTTCACGATGCAGTCAGGTAGGGATTAATAACACGCCCCGGCTAAACAAATTATTTCTCTGGGGAGACGATCTTTTCGGTTACGGCAAGAGGGAAAATTCGGATCAATTCTGGCAAAAGTGATCGGGTAGGTTTGTTAGTCGCCTTGTTCTTCCTCCGGTTCGGCCCACACGATGTGCTCTTTATTTACAAACATCACCCGACCCTTACTTTCCTTGGACATCACCTCAACCATAATTAAAAAAGGAGAGGTATCTTTTGTAAATAAATCCGAAACTCTTTGTTTGTAAGCAAGATTGACCTTGCCGTGAATGGTTGAACCATCTGTGGTTTTGATGGTAATCGGTCGGTATTCAGCGCTCTGGTAGTTTGGACTTTTCATAATGTTACATCCCCCTTCGATTTAATCAAATGGGCTACTATAGATTTGTGGATCCATCGGTTAAAGTTCCTTAGATTTATATTTATATCGGCGATTTAGACCAAAATCTTAAGAACTTATTAATAATGAAGGTTTTGAAACCGCTTCTAAAGTTATGGTTTCAATGGGTCGATATTATCATATACCGGCGTTTTAACAATATTGCATATAACCAATTGAAATTATGATTAATTTAATTTGTTCCCATTTGCCAGTCCTGAATTTTAATCGGAGATGAATTCGACTATTTTTGCCACACAGTTTCTGAATGGATTGATCCACTTAAAGATGAATTCTTGAATCGACGATTAAATATTGATTTGATATTTTTTGGTTATATATTGTCGCATTAAGAGCAAGATGGTATAATCTGAAAAAAATGAATAAGCCACAATTAATGCTTTACAGGCAAATTGAGTTGTGCTAATGAAAGCAATTTTTAAAAGATCTTATTTATTTAGCGAGGATCTAGATTAGGGGTTTGGTTATGAAAAAGAAAGATAAGGAATATTTCAAAAAATTGCTGACAAACTGGTTGGAAGAGCTTTTGGATCAGGCCGGTGACACGGTATCGGGCATGACGGTGCCAAAAGAAAATTTCCCGGATCCCACAGATCGCGCCGCCCTTGAGGCCGACCGCAATTTTATGCTGCGCATACGGGACAGAGAACACAAGCTGATTAAAAAAATAAAGCAAGCCCTTGGACGCATTGAAAATGATACTTACGGAATTTGTGATTCTTGCGGGGAAGACATCTCGCTCAAACGGCTGAAAGCCCGGCCGGTTACAACGCAATGCATTGATTGTAAATCAAAAGAGGAGGCTTTAGAAAAGGCTCTTGGAATATAACAATCGTCTGAGGATAGACCTTCATATTCATTCAACTGCCTCAGATGGGTCCCTGACGCCAGCTGACATCATCGACCACGCCCTAAAGCTTAATCTTGCTGCAATCGCCATCACGGATCATGATTCGATCGACGGATCGAAAGAGGCTCTTCAGATTGGCATACCCCCCTCTTTACACTTTTTAACCGGTGTCGAAATCAGCGCGGCACATCCCCCATTTTTTCCAGGCTCCGGAAGTATTCATATATTAGGCTATGATATCCAGCTTGATAACCGCGACTTAAATCAAGCCCTCAGCAAACTCCAGGATGCCAGAAAAAACCGTAACCCCAAGATTTTAAAACGATTAAAAAAATTAGGATTCCAAATTTCGTTAGAAGAAGTCAGCCAGCAAGTCGGAAAAAGCCAGCTGGGCAGACCCCATATCGCCTATGCCATGCTAAAAAAAGGCTTTGTGGCGTCCATTGACGAAGCGTTTGACAAATATTTGGGGACCAAAGGGCTGGCATATGTGGAAAAGGATCGCATTGAATGTGAACAGGCAATTAAGATCATCCGCGCGGCCGGGGGAATTCCGGTGCTGGCGCACCCGGCTCTTTTGAATATTGAAAATAATCAAAAATTAGATGCGCTCCTGCAAAATTTAATAAAAATTGGTCTCGCAGGAATAGAAGTATATTATCCCGAACATTCACCTCAACAAATCCGGCACTACACGGAACTGGCCAGAAAGTATGACCTGTTGATGACCGGCGGTACAGATTTTCACGGAACGATAATGCCTGAAATAAAAATGGGATCCGGTACCGGAGATCTATTTGTCCCGTATAACCTTTACAAAGATTTAATTAATGAAAACAAGCGATCATTTCGAGATTGAAAACAAACTTGAATATGAATTTAGATCAAAAGAACTCCTGGATGAAGCCTTGCGGCACAGTTCTTTTGTGAATGAACAGCCGGACGCGGATTTGCGCGACAATGAGCGCTTCGAATTTCTCGGCGATGCGGTATTAAACCTTATCGTCGGACATATTTTAATGGAGCGTTACCCCAACCTAAAAGAAGGCGACCTTTCAAGAATCCGGGCCAATTTGGTCAATGAATCCCAACTGGCAATCATCGCGCGCGCCATTGATCTGGGTGCCTTTATTCGACTGGGCAAAGGTGAAATTCAAACCCGCGGAAGTGAAAAAAACTCCATATTGGCGGGGGCATTTGAAGCGCTGATCGCCGCTGTTTATCTGGATGGCGGCTTTAAGGGAGTTTTTAAGATTATTAAAAATATTTTTGTTCCGCTTTTGGATCCCGTTAACTCGGCCATCGACAGTTATGACTACAAAAGCCGGCTGCAAGAATGGGCCCAGGAAGAACAGGGGTCCGTGCCATATTATAAAGTTGTCCGTGAGGAAGGCCCGGATCACGATAAAACATTCTGGATTTCGGTAAAAGTCTTTGATGTCGAAAGCGAAGGCCACGGCAAAAGCAAAAAGATGGCCGAACAGGATGCAGCCCGCAAAGCGCTGGAAAAGCTAAAAGAGCTGAAAGCTCAAGGCTCAAAGCTCAAAGGTTAGAGAGGGTATTCTGACTTTCAGCTTTCAGCCTTGAGCTTTCAGCTATTTCATTAAAAATTGCCAACGGATATGAATGTTCAAAGCGGCAATAAAGCAATAAAATCTAAAGCAAAGCCATTTATCATACCGATTTTCCTGCCTCACGCCGGCTGCCCTCACCGGTGTGTATTCTGCAACCAATCTGTGATTACCGGTGTTAAATCCAGGATTTCCGCTATTCAAGTCCGCCATTCGGTTAAATCGTTCTTAAAACATAAAAGCGAGCGACGCGGCATCGTCCAAATCGCTTTTTTTGGCGGCAATTTTCTCGGAATAGACATTGATGAGATTAAGCACCTGCTGGCTGAAGCCGCAGCGTTTGTCAAAGCGGGCCGCGTAAACAGCATCCGATTTTCCACAAGGCCCGACACCATCGACCCCGAGCGGCTGGATGTCATTAAAAATTTTCCGGTATCGACCGTTGAGCTGGGCGTTCAATCGATGGACGATCGAGTGCTGGTGAACATAAACCGCGGTCACAGCAGCTCCGATACCGTAAAAGCGGTGCAGCGTCTCAAAGAATTTGATTATGAAATCGGTGTGCAGCTGATGGTCGGCCTACCGGGCGATAATGCTGAGCGAATGCTCGCTACCGCCCACCAGGTTGCCGAACTGAAGCCGGATTTTATCCGAATTTATCCCACCGTGGTGGTTGCCGGTAGTCCCCTTGCAAAATTATATAAAGCGGGCCGCTACAGGCCGCTACCCCTGAAAGAGGCGGTGACACAGGTCAAAGAACTTTACCGCTTCCTTAGCCGCAGAAACATTCAGGTAATCCGAATGGGGCTGCAGGCAACCGCTGATCTTGAAAAAGGTTCGACGATTTTGGCCGGCCCGTATCATCCGTCCTTCGGGCATCTGGTTTATTCAGAGATTTTTTTGGATAAGGCCATGTCGGCCATAAAATCGGCACCTCCGAAAGGGGATAGTGTCGGCCTGCACGTCCATCCGCGCAGTGTTTCCAAAATGAGAGGCCTAAAAAATGAGAATATTAAAAAGTTGCGCGGAAAATTTCACCTGCAATCAATAAAAATCGTCCCTGATAATACCTTAAAAGAAGATCAATTGGCAGTGACCCCCTTTTCATAATTATAAGGAGAATCGACAATGCAAATCACCACTATTTTAGGCAGCGCCAAAAAGAAAGGAAATACCGCAAAAGAATAAGGCTTTAAAACTAGCTCGGTCTTTGGTGGCCTGATATATTCCATTAAATTTAATAAAAAAAAGCGTGGGTTTCTGGCTTCCACGCTTTTTTTATTTGTATGACTAAAAAAGATGTTGTGGCGATGGGATTAGGTATGAAACCTGATTTATCTTTAACAAAAATGAATTAAAAATTAAATGGTTATCGGCATTTTTATTAATTTGGGTTGACAGCTCATCCGGCTGTCATCTATAGAAAAAGAGATTCGGGAAATATTTGATTACACATCCTGCGGCAATCCT
>JASFGZ010000143.1:0-9305 GCA_050123495.1 Desulfobacterales bacterium | reverse complement strand
CTTTAATCAAGATAATATGGTCTTCGGGTCGGATATCGACAACTTCCAGGTTTCGGATGGTTTTACGCTCGTTGCCGTAGCGGCCGGGCATCTTCTTTCCTTTGATGACTTTTGACGGCCACGCACTGCACCCGATGGATCCCGGAATACGATGACTGTGACTCCCATGGCTCTTGCGTCCTCCATGAAACCCGTGTCGTTTCATAACGCCTGAAAACCCGCGTCCTTTCGAAGTCCCGACCACATCCACATGCTCGCCAACTTTAAACATTTCAAGCGTAATTTGCTGGCCCAGACTGTACTCGCCCGGGTCCGCAACCGCGAATTCTTTAACATAGTCAAAAGCACCCGATGCGCTTTTGCTATAATGCCCTTTTAACGGTTTGTTGACGCGAGAGTCCTTTTTGCTGCCAAATCCCAATTGAAGGGCGTTATACCCGTCTGTTTCTTCCGTCTTGATCTGGGTGACAACGCACGGGCCGGCTTCAATGACCGTAACGGGCACGTATCGCCCGTCGGGCAAGAACAATCCGGACATTCCCAGTTTTTTCCCCATCAATCCTTTACACATCGATCTAACCTTTTATTCGTCGTCTAGAATTCTAGCTCGGATTTGACTCCTGTTAACAGATACGCCCATCCTAAGTTGCCGTACGGATTAAAAAATTAGGGATACAGGATAAACAATCAGCTCACCTCGCGCTTTGATAACCTGAATCCCTATTTTAGATCTGGGCTAAAGTTTTATCTCCACATCGACCCCCGGTGACAGATCCAGCTTCATCAGGGCATCCACTGTCTGTTGAGTGGGTTCCATGATATCCATCAACCGCTTGTGCGTTCGAATTTCAAACTGCTCACGCGACTTTTTGTCAATATGCGGAGATCGCAGCACCGTGTATTTACTGATTCGGGTAGGCAACGGAATCGGCCCAACGACTTTGGCGCCGGTTTTTGTGGCGGTGTCGACAATATCGGATGCAGACTGATCCAGCAGTTTGTGGTCGTAAGCTTTGAGTCTGATTCTTATTTTAGTATTGGTTATCATAATCTTTATTTGTGTTATTCGATGATTTCACTGACCACGCCGGCGCCTACGGTGCGCCCACCTTCGCGTACTGCAAACCGGACTTCCTTTTCCATCGCAATCGGGGTGATCAACTCCGCCTCAATCGCCACATTGTCGCCCGGCATCACCATCTCCACTCCCTCCGGCAACGTCAATACGCCCGTCACATCGGTGGTCCGAAAATAAAACTGCGGCCGATACCCACTAAAAAACGGCGTGTGACGACCACCCTCTTCCTTGCTCAATACATACACCTCCGCCTTAAACTTGGTGTGCGGCGTTATCGTGCCCGGTATCGCTACCACCTGCCCGCGCTCAACCTCATCGCGCTTGGTGCCGCGTAACAATACCCCAATGTTATCGCCCGCGCGACCCTCATCAAGCAGCTTGCGAAACATCTCAACCCCCGTGCACACCGTCTTTAACGTCGGTCGAATCCCCACGATCTCTACATCATCGCCCACATGAATGATGCCGCGCTCCACCCGACCCGTCACCACCGTGCCACGACCCGATATGCTAAACACATCCTCTATCGGCATCAAAAACGGCTTGTCCACATCGCGCTCCGGCTCCGGTACATACGTGTCCACCGCATCCACTAACTCAAAAACACACTTGGCATCTTCGCTGTCCGGATCATCAGACTCCAACGCCTTGAGCGCCGAACCCCGGATGATCGGCGTGTCATCGCCCGGAAACTCATACTTGTCCAACAACTCCCGTAACTCCAACTCCACCAACTCGATTAACTCCTCATCATCGACCATGTCGGTCTTGTTTAAAAATACCACAATCCGCGGTACCCCCACCTGACGCGCCAACAATATGTGCTCACGGGTCTGCGGCATCGGACCATCATCGGCGCCGACCACCAATATCGCTCCGTCCATCTGCGCCGCCCCGGTAATCATGTTCTTAATGTAGTCCGCATGACCCGGACAATCCACATGCGCATAATGCCGGTTGTCGGTCTCATACTCCACATGCGCCGTGGCTATGGTAATCCCACGCTCTTTTTCCTCCGGCGCCTTGTCAATCTGATCAAACGGAATAAAATCCGCCAAGCCCTTCTTGCCTAAATGCTTGGTGATCGCCGCCGTCAACGTCGTCTTGCCATGATCAATGTGACCAATCGTGCCCACGTTTACATGCGGCTTGGTTCGCTCAAACTTCTCCTTCGCCATCTTCTCATCCTCCCATTTAGATTGACTATTTACGATCAATTGAATTAAGTAAAGAACATTGACGATAGTCAATTATAACGATCTTCAATGGTCACTCGACACTTTTCAATCAACTGGCCTACCAGCGAAAATGAGCAAAGGCTTTGTTGGCTTCGGCCATTTTATGGGTATCCTCCTTTTTCTTAACAGAAGCGCCTCTACTTTTGGCTGCATCCAATAACTCGGAAGCAAGCTTATTGGCCATACCTTTTTCCGGCCGCTGGCGGGCATAGGTAATAATCCATCGAATGCCCAAGGCGGTTCTGCGAGATGGTCGTATTTCGGTTGGAACCTGATAGGTTGAACCTCCCACGCGCCGTGACTTCACTTCGATCAAGGGTCGCACGTTGTCCACCGCTTGCTCAAATAGCTTCAACGGAGGTTCATTTCCTTTTTTCCCGATAATATCAAGCGCTTCATACAGAATTGATTCAGCCGTGCTCTTTTTACCGTCTCGCATAATACTATGCAAAAATTTGGCGACAAGTGGACTGCCATATTTGGAATCCGGGGCAACAATCCGCTCCGGCACTTCTCTTCTTCTTGGCATAGATTCTCCCGCTTATTTGTTATTGGTTATTAGTTATTCGTAACTGCAGAACAGAGATCGTTTCGTTTTTGTCATAACGAATAACTAATTTATTTTGGTTTCTTGGCCCCGTATTTGGATCGGCCTTGTTTGCGGTCTTCAACCCCCAGGGTGTCCAGTGTGCCTCTTACAATGTGATATCGAACCCCGGGCAAGTCCTTGACACGCCCTCCCCTAACCAGCACCACCGAATGCTCTTGAAGATTATGGCCAATTCCGGGAATGTAGGCCGTGACTTCAACACCTGTGGTTAATCGCACGCGCGCAACTTTACGTAGAGCCGAGTTTGGCTTTTTCGGGGTTGAGGTATAAACCCGCGTGCATACACCTCGTTTTTGCGGCGCGCCCTTGAGCGCCGGAGTTGTAATTTTCCGTTTGGCCCTTTTGCGACCTTTGCGAACTAACTGATTGATGGTTGGCATAATCGTGTTATTATCCTTTTCTATTTCTTCCAGGATTGCAAACTTGGTAAAATGACCGTATTTATACAGGAACCGGGCTGTTGTCAAGTATTTTGTTTTATATTTCAGGCAAAATTCTTGTAATATCCCCCGATTACCACAAAATCATGCGATTGACTAATCCATTTCTACTGCAACGGAACCGTAAGACCGAACGCCTGTTCCGGCAGGGATGAGGCGACCCATGATCACGTTTTCTTTCAGGCCTTTCAGCCTATCAACCGACCCGGACACACTGGCGTCGGTGAGAACTTTGGTTGTCTCCTGGAAAGAAGCTGCTGAAATAAAGCTATCCGTACTCAAGGATGCTTTGGTGATACCCAGGATCAAAGGCTCGGCGGTTGCCGGTTTGCCGCCTTTTTCAATAACGGCCTTGTTGGCTTCTTCAAATTTCGTGCGATCAACTTGCTCTTCGGTAATAAAATCGGTATCACCGATGTTCATCACCTTTACCCGCCGCATCATCTGTCGCACAATTACCTCAATATGTTTATCATTTATGCGAACACCCTGTAAGCGATAGACTTCCTGAACTTCATCAACCAGATACCGCGCCAGGGCGACTTCACCTTTGATACTCAGGATATCTTGCGGAACAGCCGATCCACCAATCAGCGGCTCACCGGCGCGTATATAGTCGCCTTCGTAAACATTGATATGCTTGCCCCTGGGGATCAGATATTCCTTCTTTTCACCCACATCAACCGGACTGATGGTTACTTTCTGTTTACCTTTTTTCGTGCTTTTTGAAATCGAGACATAACCGTCAATCTCACTCAATACCGCCACTTCTTTGGGCTTGCGAACTTCAAAAAGCTCGGCAACCCTCGGCAAACCGCCGGTGATGTCTTTTGTCTTGGTGGTGGCTCTCGGTAGTTTGGCAACCACATCACCCGCTTTGACCACATCGGTTTCCTCGACAAGCAAAATCGCATTGACCGGCAAAATGTAACGCGCCATGGCCGTTGACTTAGGCAGTTTGGCGGTTTTACCATCTTTGTCCTTAATGGAAATCCGCGGACGCTCATCAGCGCTTCTGGATTCGATGATCGTATGACTGGACTTTCCGGTTACCGGGTCCACTTTTTCCTGCATGGTCTGTCCCGCAATAATATCACCGAATTTAACAGTCCCATTAACTTCGGATATGATCGGGGTGGTAAACGGATCCCATGTGGCCAGCAAATCTCCGGCTTTGACTTTAGCGCCGTTTTTGACCTTAATGTGGGCGCCGTAAATCACCGGAAATGTTTCCAATTCGCGACCGGCTTTGCTGATAATCGTGAATTTGCCGCCACGGCGGTTCATGACCACGAGCTGGCCTTCAGAATTTTTAGCGACATTGAGGTCAGCGTATTTAATGGTTCCATCGGTGCGGGCACGGATATCGGCCTGCTCCACCCGGCGACTGGCTGTACCACCGATATGAAATGTTCGCATGGTCAACTGCGTGCCCGGTTCGCCAATGGACTGGGCGGCAAGGATGCCGACAGCTTGACCGATTTCCACGCGCCGGCCATGTGACAGGTCGCGGCCATAACATTTTGTGCAGACCCCATTTTTGGCTTTACAGGTCAATACCGAACGAATCTTTAAATTTGAAATACCGGTTTCTTCAATTTTTTGGACGGCAGCCTCGTCGATTGCGTCGCCGGCTCTGGCAACGATGTCGTCTGTATACGGATCATGAACATCTTCTACCAGCGTCCGGCCCAAAATGCGTTCACTCAGGCGCTGGATGATTTCCCCGCCTTCCATTAAAGGCTCAACTTCAACTCCCAAAGTGGTACCGCAGTCGACTTCGGTGACCACACAATCCTGGGCCACGTCAGCAAGCCGCCGAGTCAGATATCCCGAATTGGCCGTTTTCAAAGCGGTATCTGCCAGTCCTTTGCGAGCCCCGTGAGTTGAGATGAAGTATTGAAGCACGGAAAGCCCTTCCCGGAAATTAGCGCTAATGGGGGTTTCGATAATTTCGCCGGACGGCTTGGCCATTAATCCCCGCATGCCTGCCAGCTGGCGCATCTGGTCCTTGCTCCCCCGGGCCCCGGAGTCCGCCATCATGTAGATGGGATTGAAACTTTCTGAGTAAACCGGCTTTTTGCGCTTACCCCTAATCGGTCTGCCGTCTTTGTCCACAGCGGGCTCTAATTTCATAGCCTCCATCATCTCATTGGCCACATCATCGGTGGCTCTGGCCCAGATATCGACGACTTTGTTATATTTTTCACCCTGGGTGATAAGACCCTCGGTATATTGCCGACCGATCTCCGACACCTGGGTTTCGGCTTTCTTTAGGATATCCCATTTGCTGGCAGGAATGATCATATCGTCAATGGCGATGGATAACCCGCCCTGGGTAGAATATTTATAACCGATATCTTTGAGACGATCTGAAAGAATAACCGTGGCTTTGGGCCCCAGATTTCGGTAGACGTAATCGACAAGTTGTCGCAACATCTTTTTATCGGCTACCCCATTGGCGATATCAAAAGGTATTGCGGGTTCTTTTGTCAGGATCTCAAATAGATGATAGGTGTTGTCCGCAAAAATAATGTTGCTGACATCTCCCGGCTTCAAGGAGAATAAGGTCTCGATATCTGCTTCCCTGCAGCCAAATACACTTCGAAACTCATTGAAACTGAGCTTTCCGATAAGCCCTTCATTGTCTTTGTCGGGGCTTTGGGAATATTTTTTGACAAGCCCGGCAAAAGGTTTGCCGGAATGGATCTGCTCCAAAATTTCCTTGGTTTCTTCTTCTGTATCCACTCGGATATGGCGCAATTCTAAAATATCCACCTGAGGGATAATTTCCCACAGAAGAACTCTGCCGACGGTTGACTCATAGCGTTTACCCTGCATCCGAACGATGATCTTCGCATGTAGATCGACCTCATTGGCATCATAGGCGCTTCGGACTTCTTCGACATTCGCGAAAATCTTTGGCTCGTCCTGGCTGCCGGCTGCCTCGCGGGTCATATAATAGGTACCCAGCACAATATCCTGGCTTGGCACAATAATGGGGCTCCCGTTTGCCGGAGATAAAATATTGTTGCTGGATAACATCAGCACACGCGCTTCGATCTGTGACTCCACCGAAAGCGGGACATGCACCGCCATCTGGTCCCCGTCAAAGTCTGCATTGAATGCCGTACATACCAGAGGATGTAACTGGATGGCCTTACCTTCGATCAAAATCGGTTCAAATGCCTGGATACCCAGCCGGTGGAGCGTCGGTGCCCGGTTTAGCAGCACCGGATATTCTTTTACGACCTCATCCAGTGTGTCCCAAACCTCTGGGATTTCACGCTCCACCATTTTCTTGGCGCTTTTTACAGTAGATACGAGGCCCTTTTGTTCCAGTCGATAATAGACAAAGGGTTTAAATAGTTCCAGAGCCATCTTTTTGGGCAAACCACATTGGTGAAGCCTTAAATCCGGTCCGACGGTAATAACGGTTCGACCGGAATAATCCACCCGTTTGCCGAGCAAATTCTGGCGAAACCGGCCCTGCTTACCCTTCAACGTGTCGCTCAGTGATTTTAACGGTCGTTTATTTGTTCCGGTGATCACTCGGCCATGACGACCGTTGTCAAAGAGAACATCAACGGATTCCTGAAGCATTCGCTTTTCATTGCGAACGATAATTTCAGGCGCCTTGAGGTCAATAAGGCGTTTAAGGCGATTGTTACGATTAATCACCCGGCGATACAGGTCATTGAGATCGGATGTGGCAAAGCGACCGCCCTCCAGAGGTACCAGTGGACGCAGGTCAGGTGGAAGGACCGGAATCACATCCATTATCATCCAGATTGGATCAACGCCTGATTTTCGAAAAGCATCGACGATCTTCAGCCGTTTGGACAGCTTCTGACGCTTGGCAACCGATCCGGTGGCTTTAATGTCCGCTTTCAGTTCATTATATAATTCCTCCAGGTCAATGCTTTCCAGCATTGCTTTAACCGCCTCGGCACCGATACCGGCTTCAAACTTGGAACCGTATTCTTCCAATGCCTCCTGATACTTCTCATCTGAAAGCAGCTGACCTCGCGTAAGAGACGTATCCTTTGGATCGAGTACGATGTAATTGTCAAAATACAGGACTTTTTCCATATTCTTGAGCGTCAAATCAAGCAGGTTGCCAATTTTGCTGGGCAGACTCTTTAGAAACCATATATGCGAGACGGGTGTGGCCAGTTCAATATGCGCCATTCGCTCACGACGCACTTTAGATTGAATGACTTCAACACCGCATTTTTCGCAAATAACGCCCCGATGCTTCATGCGTTTGTATTTGCCGCAATTGCATTCATAATCTTTGGTGGGGCCAAAAATTTTGGCACAAAACAGTCCATCCCGCTCGGGCTTGAAAGTGCGGTAGTTGATGGTCTCCGGTTTTTTGATCTCACCATGCGAAGCTTTTCGAATTTGTTCCGGTGAAGCCAACGCAATTCGAATCCCAAAATATTTTCTTGGGTCCGTGGGTTTGGCGAAAAAATCATAAAGAGTTTCCATAGCTAATTCCTATTTAGGGGATTTAGGGATTTTCGATTTCCTCTAAAAGCGCAATATCCAGGCCAAGGGCCTGCAGTTCTTTGGTCATGACCCGGAAGGATTCCGGGATACCGGGTTCCAATACGTTTTGACCCTTAACAATCTTTTCATACATTCGGGTCCGGCCGGCCATGTCATCGGATTTGACGGTAAGAAACTCCTGCAATGCATAGGCAGCCCCGTATGCTTCCATGGCCCAAACTTCCATTTCGCCCAGACGCTGGCCTCCAAATTGAGCTTTTCCGCCAAGAGGCTGTTGGGTTACCAGCGAATAAGGACCGATCGAACGGGCATGAATCTTGTCATCCACGAGATGATGCAGTTTCATAACGTACATCGTTCCCACAGTAACCTTGTCATCAAAGGGCTCACCGGTACGGCCATCGTAGAGGGTCGCCTGCCCGGATTTTTCCAATCCTGCTTCTGTCAGCAGGGCTTTAATTTCATCTTCTTTAGCACCATCAAAAACCGGTGTGGCCATGTGAACGCCATCTTTATAAAAGTCAACAAAATCGGCAAGCTGGTTATCGTCAAGATCGTTGATCATTTTTCGATGGGACGGCGTTGTAAAAATGTTCTTCATTTTTTCCCGCACCGCCTTATATTTTTCACTCTCAATCAGATGGGTCAGCTGCTCACCGAGCCCTTTAGCAGCGTGACCCAGATGAATTTCCAATATCTGTCCGACGTTCATACGGGAAGGCACACCCAGCGGATTCAGCACCATGTCCACAGGTGTTCCATCTTCGAAATAAGGCAAATCTTCAACGGGCAGAACCCGGGATACGACGCCCTTATTTCCGTGGCGACCCGCCATTTTATCGCCGACGGACAGTTTGCGCTTCATCGCTACATAGACCTTAACCATTTTAATAACTCCGGGCGGCAGATCATCGCCTTTTTCGTAACGGCTGACCTGCTGTTCGAACGCCAGTCTGCAGAGTTCGCGCTGATCACGATAACGTTCAAGGATCTCATGAACTTGCTGACTTATCTTAGGATCTTTTAGAACTAGGGATTCCAGCTGCGCCAGCGGTATCTTGCCCAGTGTGGCTGAATCGATTTTAACACCGGAATCGATGTAAACTTTCCTCCCTTTCTTCAACGGCGCCATAGCCATTTTCCCTGCCAGCAGATCATTCAGCTGTGTGCGGACAACCTCTTCGATGACCGCCAGTTCATCATCCCGATCCTTTTCAAGAGAAGAAATTTCTTCATCTTCGATCAGACGGGCGCGGTCGTCTTTATCAATACCGCGTCTTGAAAACACTTTGGCATCGATGACGGTTCCCTGAACCCCGGGGGGCACTCGCAAAGACGTATCTTTGACATCGCCGGCTTTTTCCCCGAAGATGGCGCGCAGCAGTTTTTCTTCAGGGGATAATTGCGTCTCGCCCTTCGGCGTA
>JASFGZ010000142.1:0-9337 GCA_050123495.1 Desulfobacterales bacterium | reverse complement strand
ATTCCCAGAAAGAACATGATCAGCAAGATGCCGAACAGGATAAAAATCCTGGGGATATCCAAGCCCTGCAGCATCATGGTGAGTTCGGTCGGCAGTTGGGTAACGGCCAGAACACGACTGTAAAAAAGCGCACCGACGTTGATCAGAAACAACATAGCAGTTGTATTGGCAGACTCCTTCATGGCATGGATGATCATGCCCATACGCCGAAAAGACCCCAGTAAAAATCCGAAGAGGAGCGTGGCCAGAGAACCGGCCGCTGCAGCTTCAGTCGGTGTAAAAAGACCCGAATAGATGCCACCGAGAACAATCGTGGCAATTACAATAACAGGCCACATCTGTACCGCTTCTTTCCACCGGTTCATACCACCGTAGGATGGGTCTTTGATATCCGGTGCAGGTGCAAGTGCCGGATTTGTTTTGGCCCTGTAGATGATGTAAAAGGAATAGGCCGCTGCTGTTATGATTCCGGGGATCACACCGGCGGCAAAAAGTTTTCCCACCGACTGCTGGGTAAACAAAGCATAGATAATCATCATCATGCTGGGGGGTATCATAGAAGCAAATGTTCCTGCAGAAGCGATACATCCCACCGAAAACGTTTGATTATAACGCAGGCGGTTCATTTCCGGTAGGGCCATTTTCCCGAAAATGGCGGTGGTTGCAATGGACGATCCTGAAATAGCCCCAAAAACAGCGCAGCTGAAACATGTGGCGACTCCAAGTGAGCCTGGCATACCGAAACTTAGCGCATTTACCCCATTGTAAGCCCGCCGGGCAAAGCCACCCCCCGCAGCAAAAGACCCCATGAGGATAAAGAGGGGAATACAAGCCCAGGTGGGAGAGGCAATGGAAAAATAGGCGACCTGTCCCACCAGGGAAAGAGAACCGTTGAATCCCAGCAATAGGGTGCTGACTAAAAAGCCACTCAGGATAAATGCCAGGCCGATTTGAATTCCAGCCCCCATTAATCCCAGTAGCAGCCCAATACATATAATCCCGCCGGTAATGAAATCCATGCGTGATGACCTCTTACAAAAAATCGTCCGAGCTGATGGATTCGGCTTTTTCTACAGGTGATTTCAGGCGTTTAAATTTTTCCAGGGTGTTCAGCAGGGTCTGTACCAGAAAGAAAAGCAGACCAACGACCATGACAAATTTGATCGGCCAGATATGCATTTCAACGGTACCTTCAATGGCTTCATTTCGAAGATAAGAATGGATTGCATTTGCGGTAATCGCATAAAATAAAAGGCCAACGGTTCCGAAAGCCAACAGAGAAGACAAGGCCTCCATAATACGTCGCGGCAGAGGTGGCAGCGCATTTAAAACAATTTCGAGGTTGACGTGCTCCTTTTGTTCTTCACAGCGGGACAACCCCAGGTAGATAACAATCATCATTACAAAAACCGAAAGTTCTGCCATTCCCTGGAGCGGTTTTCGCATCGTTCGGGCAACAATATCGACGATTAGCAGGATCATCATGGCCAACATTAGCCAGCCGCAGAAACCGGACAAAATCTGATTGATCTTGTGCGTCAAGCGTTTCATATGTAATTTACCCTTTAAAGATCAGGCGACAGCCGATGACTATCAAAAAGCCCCACCCCCTGGAAAATGCAGCGGGATGGGGCTAGTAAATCAATCTTAATCTCTTGCCATTGCCTGTTTGTGAAGAACTTTCATCTTTTCCAGAACAGATGCAGCGGTCTTTAATCCTGCCGCCTCCGCTTCTTTAACCCACTGTTGCTGTAAGGCGTCCAGTTTGTCAGCACTCGCCCATTTGGCGACATCTGCATCAGACATCACTGTAACTTTGTAACCGGCAGCTTCCTGTTCGGACTTGACCTTGTCAAAGGCCTCAGCGTAAACCCTGGCAAATTCTTTTTCGGCATTTGCACAGGCTTTCAGAATGTCTTGCTGTACATCCTTGGGCAGGCCGTTCCAGAAGTCAAGGTTGACGTTGTGAATGAATGGCATGGCATACCACAGCTTTTTCGAAATCAGGAGATTGGAGGCCACTTCGTCAAATTTCATCATATGCAGCCCGTCGTAGTTGGTGAAACAGCCGTCGATGGTTCCGGTCTGCAGCGCCATGTAGACATCGCCCCAGGGAACAGAGACCGGCACAGCACCGGCATTTTCGAGAAACCGCAGTCCCCATTTATCTCCGGCTCGCCATTTGTCGCCTTTGATGCTGGCGAGATTCGGAATCGGATTTTTCCCGGTGAAGGCTCCCGGCAGGCCTGCCGTAAACAGTAGCACTTTCTGATTGGCCTGTTTGACGCCCTGATTAAACTCGGGGATTTCTTCCATTACCTTGCGGTACAGCCAAGCCATGGTTTCAAATTTAGAAGGGCCCATGGGAAATAGTTTGTAAATCGTAAAAGCCGGCAACTGCCCGGGATAGTGGCCGGGATAAAGGAAGCCCGCCTGAGTCACGTTGTCACCAATACCCTTCAGGATTTCCTTCGAGCCGAGCAATGCCCCGCCAAAGAAAGATTGAATTTTGACCTTTCCACCGGTTTGCTTTTCAATTTCAGGGAGCCAGACATTTTTTAAAAAATCGGTACGCATTCCGCCCGGTGGGTCATGGTCGGAATACTTCATTTTTATCGTCTTGGCCGTTGCGATACCGGTGAAGCTGACAAATAAAAGTAATGATAGAAAAAGACAAAAGAACTTGGATGGTTTTAATCGATACATGTTGCCTCCTTAATTTTAGAGTTAACAAATTTTGAATATGTTAAAAAAAGTTTGGCAGAAATTACAATAATGCCTTATTTTGCAGGGGATTAGCAGTTAAAAAAGAAGATGCCAGAAGTGTGTATTTGTGATATGTCATATCCGCTATTTATTTTACTGTCAAGGCAAATAAGAAACGATTCACACTTTGAAATTAAATAAAACGGATCTGATTTCAGATTGTTCTGATAAGGTCATGATGCGCCTGGTACAGAAATAGCTGCAGCAATATCGTCGACCGGCCCTGAGACGGATTTGCTTTTGGGAGGCAGAAAGACGACGAATCGCTTTTGAAGAGGCAAGATGATGAAAAAGAAGGTTCTCTATGGAAAATATGTAATAATTGATGAAAAGACCATCATTCCTTCGGGGGCGCTTTACATCGAGGGAGATACCGTCACTGCCGCGGGGTCCTATGATGAAATCATGAAAAAAAGCGATGATTGTGAAGTTATCGGTTCTTCGGATCATCTCGTCATGCCGGGGCTCGTTAACGCACATGGCCATGGGAAAGGGGTTACGGATTTTCAGCGAGGGCATATTGACGACACCCTGGAGACCTGGAAGTTTCGTTTTTACCCGCCGATCGATATTTATCTGGATACCCTGTGGACCGGTGTGCGACTGCTGGAGTCGGGTGTCACCACGACCATGCACAATCACAATTTGGTCAACCCCGATGCCTATGACGAAGAATTTGAAACCATCATCGGCGCTTATCTAAAAAGTGGTATCCGCCTGGCGTTTCTGCCGATGGTGACCAATCAGAACACTTTTGTATATGGAGATAACGATGCCTTTATCCGGTCTCTTTCTCCTGAGTTACAAAGCCTCTGCCGAAAAATGATTGACCGAGGGGCCAAGTTTGGCGGCAAGCAATACCTGAAAGCCGTTGACGATTTGTATAAAAAACATCGTTCTGAAAAAATAAGAATTCTCCATGGTCCCCTGGCACCCCAATGGGTGAGCGATGATGTTCTGGGTGAGATTAGATCCCATGCCCGGGCGCATGATATGCGCATTCACATCCATGTTCAACAGACCCAGCTTCAAAAACTTTACGGGCTTAAAATTTACGGGAAATCGTTGTTGCAGCACCTTTACGATATCGATTTTCTTGGCGAAAATGTTACTTGCGGGCATTGTGTCTGGCTGGACCTTAAAGATATCGATTTGCTGGCCGCGACCCAAACATCGGTTACCCATCACGCCAGCTGTAACCTGAGGGTTCGAAACGGCATTTCGCCGGTGACGGCCATGCTGGAAAAGGGCGTTGTGGTAGCCCTTGGTTTGGACGACAAGGAATTCGGTGACAGCAAGGATTTTTTCCAGGAGATGCGATTGGCGTCACAACTTCATCGCCTTTCATCACACCAGCTGGATTCCGAACATTTAAAACCCAAAGACTGTTTTCGAATGGCTACATCGGCCGCTTCTGAAGTACTCGGTTTTGCTGACCTGTTGGGAACGTTACAGCCTGGAAAACAGGCCGATATCGTTCTGGTCGATCTGAACAGAATCTGTGAACCATTTGTATCCGATGATATCGATATCATAGACCTTCTGATCTATAGAGGTCTTGCGGTGGATGTGGATACGGTGCTTGTCGCTGGTGAAATCCAGGTGCAAAATGGCAAACACATTAAAATTGACAGAAAGGATCTGATACAACGGTTGAAAGCGGCTGTACCCGAAGATTACGTCGAACAGTATCGGCAGAATAATCGCCTGTTTCCCGAGCTCAGAAAACATGTGCAGGATTATTTTGCCTCATGGGGATCGGAAATGAATGAGATTGAGAAAAGTCCATTTTATTTCATGAACAACCGATATTAAATCCGGTAGAAACATTTCGAAAAGCAAAGCCAGTGTCAGCAAGTGTGCTAGACCAGAGTATATTAAAACTTTTGTCAAAAGGAGTTGAGAATGAGCACAGAACAGCTAGATCTTATCGTGAAAGGTGACCTTGTGCTTTCCGATAAAGTTGCCAAGAGAGCCTCGGTTGGCGTAAAAAATGGAATTGTTGTCGGCCTGTATCAAGAAGAGGATGCACCCGGGGCAGCAGAAACCATCAATGCCACGAACTGTTATGTTTTTCCGGGGATAGTGGACGCACATGTCCATTCCTACAGCGACCCCGAAGAAACCTTTGACCATGCCACTCCGGCTGCCGCTGCAGGAGGGGTAACCACCATCCTGGAAATGCCCTACGACCGGATTGGAAAGGTTTGTACGGCCCAATTGTTCGAAGAAAAAATCAAGCGCATCCAGACGCTCTCAAGAGTAGATGTCGCCTTGCTGGCTACCATTGAAAAAGAAGGACGGCTTGAAAATGTTGCACCGCTGGTAAAAAAAGGAGCCATTGGTTTTAAGCTGTCTCTTTCTGAAGCGGATCCTGTAAGGTTTCCCCGTATTGAGGATGATGTCCTGTATGAGGCGCTGCGGGAAATCGGTTCCTACAGACTTCCCGTAGGATTCCACGCTGAAAACGATCCCATTATCAATCATCTGATTCAAAAATTCAAAAAGGAAGGCTATACAGGACCGAAAGCCCATTGCGATTCCCGCCCTCCGATTACCGAGACACTGTCCGTCCTGAAACTGCTTGAAATGGCCTACTGGATCGATGTGGAACTTCATCTTTATCATATTTCCCATCCCCGCAGCATCCATCTCATCGAAACCTACAAGGAGTCCGGAGCCGACGTAACGGTAGAAACCTGCCCTCACTATCTACTGTTAAATTATGACGATATGGACCGCTTGAAAGCATATGCCAAAATCAACCCTCCCATGCGAAAAAACGAAGAGGTAGAGCAGATGTGGGATCTGTTACAATGTGGTCAGATCGATATGGTAACTTCCGATCATGGTCCCTGGCCCTACGAAAGTAAACAAGCTCCCAATATATTTGAGAATCCCTCAGGATCTCCAGGCGTGGAGACGCTTTTGCCGTTGATGTTCAGCGAGGGCGTCGTCAAACGAAATTTATCTCCTGTTTTACTGGCCGAACTGCTTTGTGAAAACCCGGCCCGGCGATTTAAGGTGTTCCCGCGTAAAGGCCAAATTGCTCTCGGTGCGGATGCGGATTTTGCGATCGTCGATCCCACACGGCAATGGACGATTCATGCAGAAGATATGCACTCCCATGCCGGCTGGACGCCCTATGACGGATTAAAAGTTGATGGGAAAATTATCCGGACCGTGCTTCGGGGCAACACCATTTACGATGGGGAATCCGTCGTGGCACAACCCGGCGATGGACAGTTTATTCCGGCGATAAAGGAGAAATAGCGGCATGGATTTAAAAATCAACGCGGAAAGACTCTGGTCCGACTTGATGGTGCTGGGCCAGATAGGATTCTCCCAGGAGAAAGGGGTGTCGCGTCCGGCTCTTTCCGAAACGGATCTTGAAGCCAGGGAATGGCTGAAAAATAAAATGGAATCCGACGGTTTAGACGTCCGAACTGATGCGGCAATGAATGTCATCGGTACCTTGAAGTCGTCGGCGAAAAAAAGTGAAAAGGTTCTGGTCATCTGTTCTCATCTGGACACAGTCCCCAGCGGCGGGATGTTCGACGGCGCACTCGGTGTTGTCGCCGGGTTGGAATGTGCCCGAACGCTAAAAGAAAACCGTGTTCAGCTGCCCTGGGACGTGGAAATTATCAATTTCAGTGATGAAGAAGCGGCCTATAATGCCGGTACCATTGGCAGTCGTGCAATGATCGGGAAGCTGGTTGAAAACGAAATTTATGTTTCGAAAACCGGAGGAGAAAAGACCTTTGCCACTCAGCTGAAAAAAACAGGTGCGGACCCGGGGCGAATCGGTGATGCTGTGCGAGATCAGGACGCGTTCACGGCTGTTCTGGAGCTGCATATCGAGCAGGGCAACCGGCTGGAATCCGATGGCATTCAAATCGGCGCGGTGACAGGAATTGTCGGGATCTACCGTTATATCATAAAGGTCAAAGGCGAAGCCAACCATGCCGGCACCACCCCCATGAGATTACGTGATGATGCCCTGGTAAAGGCCGCACCAATATTTCTTCTTCTGCCCCAGTGGTGTCTGGCGCGTAACACCGAAATGGTCGGGACCATCGGCCAGGTAACGCTGGAGCCGGGTGCAACCAATGTTATTCCCGGCGAGTGTTCATTTGTCGTTGAACTTCGCTCCATGCAAAATGATGACATGGAAGCCGTTCGAGATATGCTCAAAAACTGGATAGACGGTCACAGTGGCTTCAGTATGAAAACCATTCTTGAAAAGGGAAGCGTCAAATTGTCGAATACACTGATCGATACGGTCAGTCGGGCCGCCGAAATGGAAGGTCTTTCCAACATTAAAATGCCCAGCGGCGCCGGTCATGACACCCAGAGTTTTGCTCCCCAGGTACCGTGCGGCATGATATTCATACCCTGCCGGAAAGGAAAAAGCCATAGCCCCGAAGAACAGATCGAGTCCCGGCAGGCGGCCGAAGGATGCCAGGTGCTTCTCAGGACCGTTCTGGAAATGGCCAAACAGATGGAGGACATGCAATGAAAATAATGGTGATCAACCCGAATACGTCTTTAAGTATGACTGACCACATGCGCGAAGTGCTTATGCCCATCAAACGATCGGACACAGACCTGGAGGTTACCTGCGCGGACAGGGGCCCGGAAACCATTGAGTCCGCTTACGATGAGGCTTATGCCATTCCGCCGACACTGGAATTGGTTAAAAAGGCCAACAGGGAAGGATATGACGCGGTAATTATTGCCTGTTTCTCGGACCCAGGACTTCATGCGGCGAGAGAAATTTCGCGGATCCCGGTAATAGGAATCGAGGAGGCGAGTTTTCATCTGGCCGCCATGCTCGGCGCACGCTTCTCCATCATGACCCCGAGGAAAGCGAGGATTCACACAAAAGAGGAAGAAGTTCATCGGTATGGGATGAATCATTATTTGGCCTCGGTTCGAAGCCTGGATCTTAGCGTAGCCGAAACCGATGCAGATCCGCAAAATACCAAGCAACGGGTTATGGAAGAAGCAGCTAGGGCTGTTGAGGAAGATGGCGCGGAAGTGATCATTCTCGGTTGTGCCGGTATGACCGGCTATGCTAAGGATATCGAAGAAAAAATCAAGGTGAAAGTGATTGATCCGACCTCTGTGGCTTTGAAATTAACAGAAGCGATCGCTGACCTCGGATTATCGCACAGCAAAATCGGATTGTTTGCCGCATCTCCGGAAAAAATATTCAAAACATAAGACTGCTTTACAGAAGTCTTGCTGGAACCCGTAGCTTCAAGATATGAATGTATTGATCATCTCATCCATTTCCAATGATGCCCTCGATCAGATAAGATCAGTGGATCTGCGGTTGCGTGTCATAGATGCCAGGGGATACTATGATCAGGAAATTCGCGAAACCTGGCCAAAGATGACCATAAACCGCTATCTGGATGATTCCTCAAAATTTAAGACACCAACTCTCCAAGAGCGTGATCGATTACTGTCAAAAGCAGAAATCATACTCGGCGGGTTTCCTTATCCTTTAGATATCAGGAAACGTTCTCCCCGTTTACAATGGTTTCATCAAACACCCGCCGGTGCCAGCAATCTGATAAGAGGCGACCTTTGGGGTAGTAACGTAATCGTGACAACATCACGCGGCCTTGGGAATGTCCGCGCTATCGCCGAATATGTTCTGGCCGGGTTTTTCCATTTTACCCGAGGGCTGCACATGGCATACCATGACAGGCAGCGGCACTTATTTGACCATCGAAAGTATAACTGTATCTCTCTTGAAGGGAAAACCGTATGTATTGTTGGTGCTGGTGGAATAGGAACGGAAGTTGCGAAATTGTGTGTCGGCGTCGGCATGCGGGCAGTGGGAACAAAGCGAAGTATTCAATCCAGCACTAAACAGCAAAAATTTTTCAGTCGTCTGGAAGGCCCTGAAAAACTTTGTGATTTATTGTCTGAAAGCGACTGTGTAGCCATCTGTTGCCAGTGGACACCTTATACCGACAGACTTTTTAATAGTGATATTTTTGCTGCAGTGAAACCGGGAGCGATTCTGGTGAATGTCGCCAGGGGAGAAGTCATTGACGAAAAGGCTCTGATCCATGCATTGTCACAAGGCAGGTTACGGGGCGTCGCTCTTGATGTTTATGTGGGTGAATTCGATCACGAACCGGATCCTTTGCTTTGGGACGATGAACGGGTTGTCATTACACCGCATGTTTCCAATCAGACAGAAAAATCTCAGCATCGGGGTGTAGAACTTTTTTGCGAAAACCTCCGTTCTTACATTGAAGGTAGCCCGCTGAAGAATGTAGTCGATTGGGAGCGGGGGTATTAACAAAGGAGAGACAAATTGATGAAGGAAAGTATTGGATTTATCGGCATCGGAATCATGGGTGAAGCCATGGCTGCTAACATTTTGGCGCAAGGTTTCAAGCTGACGATCTATGACTTGGTTCCGTCCAAATGTAATAATCTTGTCCAAAATGGTGCTAATGTTGTGGACAGTCCGGCAGAATTGGCGGGAGCAAGCGACGTAGTAATCCTTTGCGTACCCGATGAAGCAGCGGTAGATAAAGCCCTTTTG
>JASFGZ010000141.1:0-9354 GCA_050123495.1 Desulfobacterales bacterium | reverse complement strand
CGGCAGTTCGGCACCGGACCCTGGAGGTGGACCGGTTTGGCGCCCAACGGCGACTATATCACGGACCGCGCCGGCAATAAGTATCAGATCCAGGTGGCGGAACTGGAAAGAAAGTATCCGGGATGGAACGTGGTGCATTTGCGCAGACTCGATGCCATTACCAAAACTGTAATCGAGCCGTTGATTAAGACCACCGGCCCCATCGTGCTGGCCCTGTGTGTGCTGATCGGCATAGCAGTTTTCTTTTTATACCGCAAGGCCAGTCATGAAATCCAGCAAAGACGATTAGCTGAAAAAGCACTGCGCGAAAGCGAGGGTCGTTATCGATCTTTGTATCACCATACGCCGGCGATGCTGCATTCCATCGACCCAAAGGGCCGGCTGGTCAGTGTCAGTGACTACTGGGTAGAGGTCATGGGGTATTCAAGGAATGAGGTCATCGGACGCAACCTCACTGATTTTTTCACCCCGGAATCCCGCCAATTTGCGGAGACAACGGTTTTTCCCCAATTTTTCCGGACCGGATTCTGTCAGGACATTCCCTATCAGTTTGTCAAAAAGGGTGGTGAAAAAATAGATGTGCTTCTTTCGGCCATTGCCGATCGCGATGCCGCCGGTGAGATAAAAAGATCTCTGGCCGTATCAATTGATGTAACCCAGCGCAACCGCGCCGAAGAGGCGCTAAAGCAGGCCAAAGAAGAACTCAGTCTCTACTCCCAGGATCTGGAGCGTCTGGTTCGTAAACAGACAGAAGAAATCACCAATATATTAACCTACACACCTGCCGTTGTTTACATTAAGGATAAAGCAGGGCGCTACACGCTGGTCAACACCCGTTATGAAGAATTGTTCGACGTGCGTAACACCGAGATTCGCGGAAAAACCGATTATGACATTTTGCCGCAAGAAGTCGCCGACCAGTTTCTCGCAAGCGACTCAAAGGTTTTAAAAGAATTGCGGTCTTTACAGGTTGAAGAACATATTCAACAGTCAGACGGACGTCATACCTACCTGGCGGTTAAATTTCCGATTTATGATGAATCCGGTAAGATCAGCGGGGTCTGCGGGATCTTAAACGACATAACCGCTGTGAAAAAAGCGCAAATTCAGCTGCGCCGGCTTTCCGGCAGCATCATGGCCAATCAGGAAAAGGAGCGATCCGCAATTGCCCGGGAGCTTCACGATGAACTGGGACAGGTGCTGACCGCGTTGCGGATGGATTCCGTCTGGATGAATGAACGTTTAAAGAAAACAGACCCTGAAGCCGCGCAACGCGCTTTGACAATGTGTGGGCTGATCGATAAAAACATCAAGGATGTCCGCGGCATGGCCTTTCGGCTTCGGCCGGGCGTTTTGGATGATCTGGGTCTGGTGGATGCCCTGGAATGGTACACGGCCGATTTTGAAAGACGCACCGAAATCGCCTGTGTGTTTGAACACAAAGATGTTCCCAGCCTCACCGAAGGCATTTCAACCGCAGCCTATCGAATTGCCCAGGAAGCGTTAACCAATGTCGCGCGCCATGCTTCTGCCAGCCGTGTGGAGGTGGTTCTCAAATCCAATAATGGCTTCCTGACCCTGGCAGTGGTCGATGATGGTCAGGGATTTAATCCACTGGATTTATCTGAATCTGAAGGCCTGGGGGTGGCCGGCATGCGCGAACGCGCCGCATTGGTAGGCGGCGCTTTAGAAGTTCATGCCCGACCGGGAAAAGGAGCTCGGGTGTATTTTAAGGTGCCCATAGATGGGCAATTGGATGCTATTGGCTAAATAATTTTGTAAAAACAAATCAGACAAAGAGAGAGATATTAATCACGAAAGCACGAAGGGATGAAAACACGAAAAATAGAAAAATAATAAGATTTCGTGTTTTTAATATTTCGTGTTTTCGTGGTGAATTTTTTAATTTTTATTCCTAAAAAATCATTACAGAAAAAATTAGATGATTAAAGTCCTACTCGCAGATGACCACGTTATTGTCCGCGCCGGACTGCGCCGTATCGTCGAAGAAAGCGGTGAGATGGAGGTGGTGGCGGAAGCCGACGATGGGCGTGAAGCCATTCAACTGGTTAAAAAAGTCACACCGGATGTTGCGGTCATCGACATTTCCATGCCGGGGTTGGATGGCTTGGAAGTCATCAGCCAGCTGCAGGCGCTCCACCCGGAGTTGCCGATTCTGGTCCTCACCATGCACGAGGAGGGGCAATATGTGGTTCGCGCGATTCAGGCCGGGGCCATGGGTTACCTCACCAAGCAATCGGCGCCGGAACAACTGGTAACTGCCATTCGTAAAATCCATGAGGGACAGCGCTATATCACCGATGAGGCGGCCGAATCACTCGCCCTGCGGGTGGCGAAAGGATCAGACGGCAAATCGCCCCTGGATTCGTTGTCGATGCGGGAGCTGCAGGTGCTGCGCCGCCTGGCCATGGGGAAGACCAACCGTGAAATTGCCCGGGCTTATCATATCAGCATAAAAACGGTGGACACCTATCGTGCCCGCCTGTTGAAAAAGCTGGGCCTGCGCAATAATGCGGAATTGTCCCGCTTTGCCATTCAAAATCGATTAATTGAACCATAATCCTGACACTAAGGAGATGATTTTGCTGAGAAAAAGTGTAATTGGCGTTACTTATTTTGTGTTATTATCCGGGTTCATGCTCGCCGGCGCCCGGGCTGCCGACCCCATAAAGATCGGCGTATTGCTGCCGCTGACAGGCAGCAACGCTGAATCCGGGATCATTCAAAAAAAATCTGTTCGCATGGCAGTAGATGAAATTAATGCGACCGGCGGGATCAATAAAAGAAAAATCGAACCGATCATTGAAGACACGCAAGGCAAAGTCGATGCCGGGCGTGCGGCCACCGAAAAGCTCATCACCCGGGATAAGGTGGTTCTGATTGGCGGCGGCTTTTCAAGTTCGGTAACCTGGGCAGCCATTTCCATCGCCCAACAAAAAAAAATAGCGTTTCTGGTAAACAGCGCTTCAGCGGATAAAATCACCGAGCAGGACTGGGATTTCATCTTCAGACTGAATCCGCCGATTAGCGAACATCTCGAGACCTTAGCATCTTTTACCAAAAAGGTGGCCACGGATATAAAATCGGTTGCCATCGTACATGCAAACTCACTTAAAAGTTCCTCAGACGCCAGAAGGTTTTTTAAAAAAGCCGGAGCGCTGGGCTTAAAGATGGTCACCAGAGAAAGTTTTGAAACCGGCGCTGACGATTTTCGGCCACTGCTAATCCGCGTGAAGGCCAAAAATCCAGATCTTCTATACATGGTCACGGATGACGTGAACGATGCAGCGCTTCTGACGCGCCAGTCCAAAGAACTGAATTTGAGCCCAAAGCTGTTTGTCGGCGCTGCGATTGGATTTGCCCGGCCCGAATTTGAAAAGAATGCCGGAATCGCATCTAATTATGTGGCGTGTATGACCCAATGGACAGCTTTAGTACCGTATCCCGGAGCGAAAGAATATCACACAAAATTTGTAACCAAATACGATACCCCACCCACCGATCATGGTGCTCAGGCTTATGCCGCCATCACCGTGATAGCCGATGCCCTTAAACGGACAAAGTTACTGGATCCGGGAAATGTTCGGGATGCGCTGGCTAAAACGGACAGGACGACCATATTGGGCCCGGCTAAATTTATCTCCTACAACAAAAAAAGCCGGCAAAACAGATTGCCGACCTACCTGGTACAATGGATCGATGGCAAAGCCGAGATCGTATGGCCCAAACATCTGGCCACTAAAAAAGCAATTTATCCCAAGCCGAAATAAACTGGTCTCAAATGGGTGTCAGTTATCTAGCCAACGTTATATTTGTTTAATTGGTTTAATTCGTTCGATTGGTTCGGTTTAAGCCAACCAATTCAACCAATAAGACCCATCAAACCAATCGAACAAGTCCTCGAACCCTGAACCTCTGAACCCTGAACCCAATGGCCAGAGGCCAGATCACAGATCCTTCTTAAAAAAGTCTCCGGTATCGGTAATTTCATCCGGCCTTTTACTGTAATCGGTAGGCTCGGTGCCTTCCTTAAAGCTGACAAAGACTGTGTTTTTGGATTCTGAAATCGGTAAAAGCCCGGTATCCGCATCAATTTTTGTAAATACAATTCCTTCGGGGACTTCAAAAATCTTGGGGGGCTTATCCGCCAGGATTCGTTTCATAAAACCCAGCCAGATCGGGCTTGCCGCCCGGGAGCCGGTTTCGGATTTCCCCAATGGCGCCTCATCATCAAACCCCACCCAGGTTCCGGTGATATATTGAGGCGTATAACCCATAAACCAGGCATCAAACAAATTATTTGTGGTGCCAGTTTTGCCCGCCACCGGCCGGTTTAATGCCTTGACGCGCCAGCCGGTTCCATACTTCACCACCCCTTCGAGCATATGCGTCATCAGGTAGGCGGTTGTCTTTTCGATAACTTTTATCCGCTCGGGAGCCAATTCTTCAAGCACGTTGCCGTCGCGGTCGATAATTTTGGTAATAAAAACCGGCTCAACCAGATACCCCTGATTGGCAAACACGGAATAGGCTTTGGTCAGCTCGAGCAAAGATATGCCGGAGGATCCTAATGCGATGGAGAGATCTTTGCTCAAATCAGAGACGATTCCAAGTTTATGCGCGTATTCACGGGCATATTCGATCCCGATATCCTGCAAAATTTTAATGGTGACCACATTGCGCGATTTAGCCAGCGCATCGCGCATGAGTGTGGGGCCGAAAAAACGCTCCTTATAGTTTCTGGGCTTCCAGGTAAAATCCCGATCTTCGTCTTCAAATACGATCGGCGAATCGATAATCACCGATGCGGGCGTATATAATTTATCGGGCTCCTCAAACTCCTTATCCAAAGCGGCCGCATATATGATCGGCTTAAAGGCTGAGCCCGGCTGCCGCCTGGATTGGAACGCGCGATTGAATTGGCTGTCACGAAAATCGCGTCCGCCAATGATGGCCTTTACAAATCCGGTTTCAGCCTCGAGACACAGCAGCGCCGCCTGGGCCACAGGCTCCTGTTCTAAAGCGAGCTGCCACAAATCAGAGTCTTTGATTTTTGCTTTTATTTTTACCAGAATGACATCCCCGACATTAAGCGCCTCGCTGGGAAGCCTGACCTTGGCTTCATAGTAGGCGACATCCGGATCCGGTTTTCGCGCCCATTGCATATCCTCAAGTGCAATCTGCCCTAAAGCGTTTCCGATCCGAACCGTAACTGTTTTCTTTTTGTCGTCCACCTTAAGCACGACACCCTTAGCGATTTGGCCGCTCTCAAGAGGATTTTCGTCCAGCTCGGTTTGAATGGTTTTGGAAAACGACTCAATTTCTTCGGGTGCCAGATTTTTTTCAGGACCCCGGTAACCCTGGCGTTTATCCAGATCATACAGACCTTTTTCAATTTCCTCCCGGGCGATCTTTTGCATCTCAATATTGGCGGCGGTATGGATCTGAAGCCCTTGAGTGTACAGGGCATCCCGGCCATATTTTTGCTCGACATAACGCCGAACCTGTTCTGTGTAGTAGGGAATTTCTTCAATATACCAGTTGCGTCGGGGCTTAATTTCAACTGCAGTGTTGATGGCCGCAGTGGCCTCGATATTGCTGATTAACCCTTCGTCCACCATGCGGTTCAGCACATAAATTTGACGCTGCTTCGCCCGCTCCGGATGCCTAAATGGAGAATATTTGCTGGGCGCCTGGGGCAGACCTGCCAGGATGGCACATTCGGCAAGGTTTAAATCCTTGGCAGATTTGCCGAAATAATTTCCGGCAGCCGCCTCCACACCATAGGCACCATGGCCTAAATATATCTGGTTCAAATACAGGAAAAGAACTTCGTCCTTATTAAACACTTTGTCGATCCGGTAGGCCAGAATGGCTTCTTTTAATTTCCGGGTATAGCTTCTTTCGGGTGAAAGTAAAAAGGATTTGGTTACCTGCTGGGTGATCGTGCTGCCGCCCTGAACAATCGTACCGGCTTGCAGGTTTTTAATAAACGCCCGGATAATGCTGTAAAAATCAATGCCTTTATGCTTGTAGAATCGCGCATCCTCGGCGGCGATAAATGCATTGATCAGTTCCTGGGGGATTTGATTGAGCGGTCTGATAATCCGACGTTCCTCAAAAAACTCGGAAATCTTACGGCCATCATCGGAAAAGACGGTGGTGATGATAGGCGGGTGATATTCGGCTAAAGAACTGATCTGGGGCAGGTCAGCGCTTAAATAAAAATAGACCCCAACGCCGGCCAGCGCCCCCAGCAAAACAACAATAAGCCCCAGCCCAAAGCACCATAGGATAAATTTTCGGAAAAAGTGTCGCTTTCTCCCTCGGCTGCGTTGTTTTAATATATCTGATTTACGCTTTCTCTTTGCCATTATCCGGATAACTCCAGGAACAAATTGCCGGGCAGGTCTAACAATAAAAAATTATTTGACATTCGGGCAAGTTGCGGTTAGCTATGAAGGTTTACAATTTTAGAATTACATCCGTATATTTTAAGTAAAATATACCGCTTTACAAATTTATAGTTTACTCCCTTTGGGGAACAAATTCAATATGTGATTTTATAAAAATGATAACACCAAACTTTGATAAAACAGGCGGTCTCATTCCGGCGATTGTGCAGGATTATGAGACCGGTGAGGTTCTGATGCTGGCCTTTATGAATCAAAAAGCCTGGGAGACCACTCTAAACACCGGCAAAGCCACCTACTGGAGCCGCAGCCGTCAGGAGCTGTGGGTTAAAGGCCAAACATCCGGCAACCAGCAAATTGTAAAAGAAATCCGCATTGACTGCGATGAGGACACGGTGCTGTTAAAAATTGAACAGCTTGGCGGTGCAACCTGTCATACCGGTCATCGCAGCTGTTTTCATAAAAAAATAGAAGATGGGTCTGTAAGCATCATCGGAGAGCCTGTATTTGACCCTAAGGAGGTATATGGCAAGTGAAAAAACAACTCAAATTGGGAATCCCGAAAGGTAGTTTGCAGAATGCCTCGATTGCATTGTTTAAGCGCTCCGGGTGGAATATAAATGTCAACGGCCGAAGTTATTTTCCTGAAATCGATGATGACACCCTTGAGTGCGCCATCTGCCGCGCTCAGGAAATGTCCAACTATATCGAAAACGGCACCCTGGATGTCGGATTGACCGGCAAGGACTGGATCGCCGAAAATGAATCGGACATCCATGTTGTCACCGATCTGGTGTATTCCAAAGTGAGTTCCCGGCCGGCGCGCTGGGTGCTGGCGGTGCCTTTTGACTCACCGATAAAAAAGATTGAAGATTGCGAGGGCAAAAAAATTGCCACCGAGATGACGAATTTTACCCGGCGATATTTCAAGGAGCGCAACATTAATGTCAGCGTTGAATTTTCATGGGGTGCGACCGAAGCCAAGGTGGTGTCCGGTCTCGCGGACGCGATTGTGGAAGTTACTGAAACCGAATCCACCATCAAAGCCCATGGCCTGCGGGTGATTCATGAGCTTATGCAGACCAACACCCAGCTGATTGCCAATCACAACGCCTGGAAGGATGCTGAAAAAAGAGCAAAAATAGAACAAATTGCACTTTTGCTCAAAGGGGCACTTCAAGGTGAGAAAATGGTGGGCATCAAAATGAATGTGCCCGAAGAAAAGATGGAAGACGTGATCAGCATGCTGCCGAGCCTCAATGCACCCACCGTGGCACCGCTTTATCACACCAAATGGTTCTCGGTGGAAATCGTGGTCAATTCCGATGTGGTGCGCGATTTGATTCCGGATCTGCTAGAGCAAGGGGCGGAAGGGATCATTGAATATCCGCTCAATAAGGTCATTTAATTCAATAATGGATGGCCGGCATGGGGCAGGACGCATGGAGCAGGGCGTCTTGAATCCCGGAATGAGAGATTTCAGAGATTAACCCCATACCCCGGGCTCCATGCTCCCTGCCAAAAGCTATGGACAAAAAATCCTTTTACAGGTAATTGACCATAAAGACCTGATAATTTCAACATAAGGATTGAAAATGATCTCGAAGCGTACCGAAGAAATGACATCCTTCATTGTAATGGATGTACTTGAGCGAGCCCAGGAGCTCGAGCGTGAAGGCACCCGCATCATTCATCTGGAAGTCGGCGAACCGGACTTTGATACGCCCGACTGCGTTAAAGAAGCGGTCTGCAGGGCCATTGAAAATGGATTTACCCATTACACCCATAGCCTGGGCATATTTGAGCTGCGGGAAGCGATCTGCGAATATTACCATAAACACTATCAGGTATCTGTAGATCCGGACCAGGTGATCGTTACTTCCGGTTCTTCACCGGCCATATTTCTGGTTTTCGCAGCGCTACTTGAAGGGCAAGACGAAGTTATCATCTCAGATCCGCACTATGCCTGCTACCCGAATTTCATTAAGTTTGTGGACGGTAAACCGGTCACGATTCCGGTCTATGAAGAAGACGGTTTTCAGTACCGGCCTGAAGTTATCAGAGATAAGATCACCTCTCAAACCAAGGCGATATTTATTAACTCCCCTTCCAATCCAACCGGTAATCTGCTGTCAGCCGACCGCATGCGGCAAATCGCCGAGCTCACGAAATGTGAGCAGTGCCCTTATATTGTTTCCGATGAGATCTATCATGGGTTGGTATATGAGGGCCAGGCGCATTCGATTCTGGAGTTTTCCGATCACGCTTTTGTACTCAACGGATTTTCCAAGCAGTTTGCCATGACCGGACTTCGCCTGGGTTACGTCATCGCGCCCAGGCCGTTTGTTCGCCCCATGCAAAAAATACATCAAAACTTCTTTATTTCCGCCAACGCCATGGTTCAACAGGCCGGTATTGCCGCCCTGCAAAATGCCGGAAACGATGTCGCTCGCATGCAAGAAATTTACAACAAGCGCCGCAAATTTATGATCCGGCGCCTTAAAGAGCTGGGCTTTGGGATTACCGTAGAGCCCACCGGTGCTTTTTATGTATTTGCCAATGCCAAAAAGTTCTCAAATGATTCTTACAAATTTGCCTTCGACATGCTGGAAAAAGCGCATGTCGGTGTTGCACCTGGAATCGATTTTGGCAGTAACGGTGAAGGTTACCTGCGGTTTTGCTACGCCAATTCCCTGGAAAATATTGAAGCGGGCATGGATCGGTTGGAGAGGTATTTAAAAAGCAGGTGAGCTAAAGTCGCAAACCTAGTCGATCCATTTTTATATTATTACTCACGCAAAGCCGCCAAGTCGCAAAGAATTATAATTCCAATAACAAAAGAACGCTTAGCGTCTTTGCGTCTTTGCGAGAGGCCAAAAGCTTCCGTTCATTTTAGGCACCTTATATGAAAATCACATCT
>JASFGZ010000140.1:0-9368 GCA_050123495.1 Desulfobacterales bacterium | reverse complement strand
AATCATGACTCAGATAAAGCCAACGGCCGGAATTATTCTGGCGGCCGGTGCAGCCACACGATTCGGCCAACCAAAGCAGCTTTTGCGCCTAAAAGATAAATACCTAATTGAACGGGTATTGGATGCAGCATTAAACTCCAGGCTTGGCAGGATTGTTCTGGTTTTAGGATACGCGCATCAAAAAATTCTGCAAGCACTCGGTAAAAAAGCGCAGCATTCAAAGCTCCATATTGAAGTCAATCCACATTATACAAAAGGACAAAGCCATTCCCTCAGAGTCGGTTTGTCAACGGTTAGAAACGATTTCCCTGCGGTGATATTTCTACTGGGCGACCAACCCATGCTGAATTCGGGGACCATTAACACTTTATTGGAAAGATTTTGGTCCGCCGATAAGGATATTTGTGTTCCGGCATACAGAGGCCAAAGAAAAAACCCTGTGATATTTGGCCGTCGGTTTTACGGCCAACTGATGGACATAAAGGGCGACATCGGTGCACGGCAACTCATCGATGATAATCCGGAACAGGTATTCGTTGTTGAAATTGACGACCCCCTCTGTTTTTTTGACATCGACACCCCCCAAGACTTTGATAATCTGAAAAAAAAACTTGAAGAAATAGTCTAATTCCGCCTTGCGTCTTCTCTCTTATTACTTCTTTCCTTTCCGCACTCCGCTTTCCACCTTCCGCATTCTTACCTTTTTACTTTTCTCACGCAGCCGCTGGGTCTCAGACTGATTCATATCCAGCGTAGCTGGATCAATCACAATACCGTAATCTTCTTTGGCTCTTTTGAGCGACAGCGTTCCGTTTCTTACGTCTTTGACAACCCGTTTTGCCGGCCTTCGACAGGCTTCACCGTATCCGCCTCCACCGCCGGCCACCTGACGCAAGATGGTGCCGCTGGGTATGTCGGATACAATTTCTTTGGATTTTGGTTTATGACGACCCCCATCCGGAAACCTGAACTCCATCTCGTTAATGCTGCCGACCTTACCGCCGAAAAGCCCGAAAGCCCGGGTTTCGTCATCAACGCCATCTCCAAACACGACCCCTTTGGATTTTTCACCACCGAATTTAATGATGGTCTCCACACCAAGGCCGCCCCGCCATCTTCCGGCACCGGCTGAATCCGGTGCATATTCATGCTTGACAATAAAATTCGGCGTCTGCAATTCGAACATCTCGGGATCCTGTGCCAGAATTCCGCCGGCACAGTTAATCAAACCAATATGGTCATAGCCGTCACAACCCTGCATTGCACCCGACCCCCCTTTTAACGCATTAAAAAGAATATCCACGTAAGGACGATTCATGCGCGGATCGATGCCGGATACCGCCAGGGCCAGCATCCGGTTCCAGCCGGCGGTGACTTTATTCGGAATCGCGCCTGAAAGTGCCTTAAATATCGCATCTGCATTGGGTCCGGTGATGCTGTTCCCAAAGGTTGTGGCAGCCGGGTACTTCGCGTTTAAGAAAGTTCCTTCCGGGATATGCACGTGCAATGCCCTCAAAAGACCGTCATTATGGGGAATATCAGGATCGATGAGCATCAAAAAGGTGAGGATAACAGCAGACATGCTGGCGCCCAATGGCGCATTGGCAAAACCTTCGGTCTGACGGTCGGTTCCGGTATAATCAAAATAGATTTCATCTTCTTTAACCGTTACGGTAAGGTTTATCTTAAATTTAGAGTCGTCATGAATGCCGTCATAGTACATCCAGCTGGTCGCGCTGTACTGCCCATCGGGGATTCTTTTGATTTCAGCACGCACCATCTTTTCAGTTGCATCAAATAGATTCGAAATCTGCTCACGCAGTTGATCGATCCCATAGCGTTCCAGCAGTGAGTGCATAAGTCTTTCACCGACCGAACATGCACCGATCTGGGCTTTAATATCTTCCTGTACAATGGGATAACGAATATTGGCAAAAATCAGATCCCAGACATCCCGCCGCAGTTTTGCTTTCTCGATCAGCTTAACGGGCGTAATCCGCAGTGCCTCCTGCCAGATCTCGCGGGCATCCGGATTATACCCGCCGGACACAGCACCGCCGATATCGGCCTGATGTCCTTTTACAGCTGCCCAGGCAAAAAGCGCGCCATTGTGAAAAATGGGTTTAAACGTCGCCACATCGGCATTCTGGTTTCCGCCGCTGAAAACATCGTTATGCAAAATGACATCACCTGCGTGAATATCATCACCAAAATATTCAACAATCTTTTTGCACACGGGTTCCAGCGCGAAAGCAAGCACGGGGATATACTCGGCCTGCTCCAGCATCCTGCCTTGCGCATCATACAGCCCGGTAACAAAGTCCCTGGCCTCATTGAGGATCGGGGACCGGCTGGTCCGCAGCAAAGTGTAGCCCATCTCCTCCGTAATGGCCTTCAGGCGGCATTGGAGAATGGATGTCAGCACCTTGTCGGTATGCTCTGATTTCATTTCTTTATTTCGATCAAGGATATTTTACCCGATTCCCGGGGCAACGAAAACGGCGGGACAAGCTCGATATCGGGTCTCACCCGTAATCGGTCTTTGATGAGCTGGGTGAGTTCGATTTTTAGTTTATGCTTCTCTTCTGCACTTGTATCCTCAAATCCGTATTCAATGCAGATTTTCAGCGGGGGTTTAACAAGGGGGCCGGGTTGCTCCAGCACAATTCGCAGCGCGCCAGTGGTCCGGGGCTCAAGTTCAACGACCAGCCCCTTGAGTGCCGACGGATACAGATTGACCCCTTTGATGATCAGCATGTCATCCGCCCGGCCCAGAATTTTAAAGCGCATTTCAGGCCAGCCGCAACCACAGGGTTCGATAAATGTTTGAATCAGATCACCCAGGGCATAACGCATAAATGGTCCGCCTTCCCAGCCGATAAAGCTAAATACCATTTCGCCGATAGCGCCGTGGCTGATTTCAATGGGGTCTCTGGTTTTCGGATCGACCAGTTCAAGAACGCAGTGATCGGCGGAAACAAAATGCATTCCCGGATAAGGCTCGGTTTCACAGGAAATAGCATGAAAGGCATGTCCGCCACCGGTATGGTCAAAAACCTTGGCGCCGAAACCCTCTTGCAATTTGTTTCGCAGTGAAGGAATGCCGGCGCCGGGCTCCCCGGCACAATAAAACCACCGAATACCCAGTTCACGAGCATCTTTGCCGATGAGTTTGGGTGCCTGTTCGATAAGGTATTCGCCGAAAGACGGTGTGGCAATCAACACGTCGGGTTTGGTTAAAAGCGCAAAATCCAGCACCCGTCGGGTGCCACCTTCGATACCAACAGGCACTACGCAGAGCCCCATGGATTGCAGGCCATCGGAAAGGGGCAGACCTCCGGTAAACATGCTCAAAGAAAGCGCCTGCAGTACAATATGGCCCGGTCTCAGACCGGTTCGCCAGTATTTGCGGCAATGCATTTCGTTCAGAACGTTGATATCGTGTTGGGTAAGCGTGTACAGGGTGGGCTGGCCGGTGGTGCCGCTGGTGGAGTTGATCCGCACAATCTTTTCCCGGGGCGCGCAGGTGATCAGACCATAAGGATGGCCGAACTGCCGCAGCGATTCGGCCTGTATCTGTCGGTGCTCATCTTTGGTCATGAGGGGAATGTTTTGGAAATCTTCGAAGGTTTGAATATCGTCAGGTGTCAGTCTGGCTTTTTTAAATTTTTCATGGCGATAATAGACTGAATTTTCAAAATTATACTGAAGCTGTTTTTTTAAACGTCTCCATTGGAGCGCCTGCATCTCTTCCGCAGAAAGCGTCTCAACATCTTCGTTCCAAAATTGCCTGTCTTCTTGCATGGGTCTTTTAAGGGAAACCTCAAGATTCACAGATCTCTATCAACAGATCCAAGCCCGCGGTCGGATAAAAGAAGGCCACCTGACCGTGGGCGCCGGTTCGCGGGAAGCCTTTTACCAGTTTCAATCCTTTAGCGGTCAGCGTCTTTAATGCCTGTTGAAAATCATCGACCTGAAAGGCAACGTGCTGAACTCCGGCTCCCGGCCGGGTGACAATCGGATCAACACCGTCCAGCGGCTTTTTAAATTCGATGAGCTCCATTTGACCGGAACCCAATGGATAAAAGGCAATCCGTATTCCGGCGTCTTTAATTTCCATTACCTCCCGGCACTCCAGGTCAAAAAAATGTGCAAGCGCATCCATTGCTTGCTGGAGGTTTTCGACGACAACGCCGATATGGTCAAATTTCTTGAAAATCGCCATCTTCCACTTTACTTTAACGATCGATAGGTGGGGTTTTCTTCTTCAGCAAAAGGCAGTATTTTTCAAATGTCTATAGAAACCATCTCAAAAATAGGATTTTGGTTCAAGATCGCGGCGGGGCCTAGTTTCAAACCGGAGGCATACTGCTGTATGTCGAGGATTTGAAGCGAGGCACCAACAAAGATATTGGGCCAAAAGACATTTTTGAGATGGCTTCTGGTTGACAGTGAAGATGCCTTATGCTATCCGGTTGTATACAGTATACGAAAATGGTTGTCAACGACAGGCCCCCGGGCAAAACTTGCCCATACATTATTGAACCCATCTCAAATCTCTTCGATAACCCCGCAAGGGAGATCATATGCTACTTCAGGTCATATTCAGCGGTCTGGCCACCGGCAGTATCTATGCCCTCGTGGCCCTGGGGTTGGCCTTAATCTACAACACAACCGAGCATGTCAATTTTGCCCAGGGCGAAATGTCGATGGTTTCTGCTTTTGTGGGATTTACCTTTTTTAGTATGCTGGGACTTTCGCTTTGGATCGCTATTTTACTGACCCTTCTGATTTCAGCCCTGCTGGGGATCATCACCGAGCGGCTGGTTATTCGCCCGGCCATGCGGGCCCCCCATTTCAATGTCTTTATCATTACCCTGGGGGTGTCCATCGTCATGAAAAGTATGTCGGGCTTCATCTGGAGCCATAACGACTATCCCTATCCCAGTATATTCCCCGATGAAACCATTTCAATTGGCGGCGCCACGATCGATTTGATCGGTCTGGGAAATATCGGGGCCACGGTCCTGCTCATGGTGATTCTGTATGCATTTTTCAGGTACACGCGCTATGGCACGGCCATGCGCGCGGTCAGTGAAAGCCAGAACGCCGCCTTGCTGATGGGGGTCAATGTCAAGCAATCCTTTGCGGCGACCTGGGCCATCAGCTTTCTGGTGGCTGCGGTCGCGGGTATTCTGATGGCGCCGGTGGTTTTTCTCAGCACGCATATGGGGATCGTCGTCATCAACGGTTTTGCCGCCGCCATATTAGGCGGCTGGGGCAGCATTCCGGGTGCGATTATCGGCGGGATGCTTCTGGGTGTCATCGACAATGTCGCGCCCCTGTATCTGCCATCTCAAATTAAAAATGTGGTGCCCTTTGCGGTGATTTTCATTGTTTTGGTGATCCGTCCCAAGGGGATCATGGGAGTGGAGCGGTTTACCAAGGTCTAAGAGGTAATATCTGATGCAGTCATCAGGCAAATGGAAGATTCTGAGTTGGATCGGGGCTTTAATCATCCTGCTCAGTCTGCCCCTGTTTTTGGGAAAATACTCTATTTTTCTGCTGAACCTGCTGGCGATTTATGCCCTGGTTTCCCTGGGCTTGAATCTATTGATGGGATATACGGGTCAAATCGCCGCCGGGCATGCCGGCTTTCTGGCCATCGGTGCCTACGTTACCGCCATATTTACGGCCAATTTTGAATGGGTGCCCTGCCCTTTCAGCCTTTTGTTGGCCGGTACCATCAGCGGACTGATCGGCTTTCTGCTGGGGATCCCGATCCTGCGTTTAAAAGGCTTTTACATTGCCATGGCCACCCTGGCATTCGGCGTCGTGGTCAGTGAGATCATCCTGCAGTGGAGCTCCGTGACCGGCGGTGATGACGGCTTCAGCGTGCCCACAGCCAGAATCGGCGGCCTTGTTTTTGATTCGGACTTGAAACTTTTTTATCTGATCATCCCGGTAACGATACTCATGACCCTCCTGGCGAAAAACCTGGTAAACGGTTATATCGGCAGAGCGTTTATTGCCCTGAGAGAAAGTGAAATTGCCGCCCAGACCATCGGTGTCGATCTGGCCAAATATAAAACCATCGCCTTTGCCGTCAGCGCTTTCTATACGGGTGTTGCCGGCGGCCTTTTTGCTTTCTTGATTACATTTCTTTCTCCGGATGCGTTTACGATTGAACTTTCGATCGACTTCATTGCCATGATCGTGATCGGCGGGATGGGCTCGATTTTAGGATCCATTATCGGGGCGGTCATCCTGACCGGAATGCAACAGGTGCTGGCGGGTTTGCTGGATCTGCAGATTCTAATTTTTGGTTTATCACTGATCATCTTTATGATATTCATGCCAAGAGGCATCGTCGGGATGCTACGCGATCTAAAAGGAAGGTTTACCTAATCCAAGTTGATACCAAACCCAAATTCCAATCAATCCCACCATGAAAGGAGGTCTCATTATGCTTAAACTCAGGTATTTATCCAACTTCGGACTTATCGTTTGCATTGCCCTCTGCTTTGCGGCAAATGATGTCAGAGCAGAAGTGGGTGTCACCGACAACTCAATCCTGGTCGGATGTTCCAACAGCTTCTCGGGCCCGCTGGTTTATCCGGGCACCCAGCTGGTCAACAATGGACTCGAATCCTACATCGGATATATTAACGCCCGGGGCGGGGTAAACGGCCGCAAAATCCTGACCCAGTATTACGATGACGGCTATAAACCCCAGAATGCGGTGGCCAACACAAAGAGGCTCGTGGAGCAGGATAAGGTATTTGCCATCCTCTCTTCCCAGGGGACCGGGGCCGTCATGGCTACCGTGAAATACCTGACCCAAAATAAAGTGCCTCTGCTCTTCCCCTTTCAAGGGGTACCGATTTCAGGTCAAAAGACCATATTTACATCCTTCACGCCGTATTCGAATCAATCTGCGCTGGTTGTCACCTGGCTGGTAAAGGTCAAAGGGTTTAAAAGAATCGGAATCCTGTATCAGGACGATGCATATGGCTATACCTTCAGAGATCCCGGTCAAAAAACACTCAAAAAATTAGGATTGAAATGGGCGGCAGCAGAATCCTACAAGCGCGGGGCCAAGGATCTGAGCGCCCAGGTGGCCAAGCTGCGCAAAGCCAATCTGGACGCCTGCCTGCTGGTGGCCACGCCTCCGCCGGGAGCCACTTTCCTGAGAGAAACCCACAAACAGGGCTGGAAAGACACCAAAATCATATCATCGGGTCCTCTGACCGACGAGAAATACATTAACCTGTCCGGTGGTGTCGGTGAAGGCGTCTGGGGGCTTTCTCTGTGGCCCGATCCGGTGAACTCCCAGGATCCGGCCGTAGTCGAATACAGAAAAATCGTAGACCAGTACGGCAAGGATCGGGACAAAACACCGAACCGCTACAGCCTCTTTGGCTACTTTTTTGCCAAGCTTTTCGTTGAAGGCCTTGAAAGGACCGGCCGAAATGTCACCCGCGAAGGCTACATTGCGGCGCTTGAAGGTATAAAAGATTGGGAGAGCGGAATTGCGCCTGCTGTCAGTTTTTCAGCGACCGATCATCTGGCGCAGGATTCCGGTTTTATGGTTGAAGTCCAGAAAAGCGTCTTCCGACCCATCTCGGGCTGGCTGACGTTGAAAGAAGATACACTGGTACCCTTGAAGCAATAATAACTCAGATCCCCTGGGGTCCCATCAGGGCCCCATGGATAACTCTGTCAAGCCCCAGAAAAATATTGCAAAACGCGTTTGATTTATTTTCGTGCCGGTGAGTTCTTTAAACAACACAATGTCTATGGTGTCAGGTGTCAGTGTTCAGGTGTCAGTAGTCCCTATGCTTGTTACCAAACTATGTGATCTTTGTATTATCCCTATTAAATTCTTCCGAATCTTGAAACCCGACTGCGCGGCAGCAGCCGCTGCAAGCGGCCTAGACCTGACACCTGAAACCCGACACCTGAAACCTACTTATTCGCTGACGCCTAGATATACTTTCCGGACGTAATCGTTCTGGATCAGATTCTCGGCGGTATCATGCAGGGCGACGGCTCCCGTCTCCATAACGTAGCCGTACTGGGCCGTTTGCAGCGCCATATTGGCATTTTGCTCGACCAGCAGGATGGTAACGCCTTCTTTGTTGATTTCAGCAATAATCCGAAAGATCTCCTCCACCATCAGCGGTGCCAGTCCTAAAGATGGCTCATCCAACAGCATCAGCTTGGGATTGGACATCAATCCTCTGGCAATCGCCAGCATCTGCTGTTCGCCGCCGCTCAATGTGCCCGCCTGTTGCCTGGCCCGTTCTTTTAATATCGGAAACGACTGAAAAATCCGCTCCAGATCGTTCTGAATGGCTTGCGTGTCGCTGCGGGTAAACGCCCCCATTTTCAAATTTTCCTGAACGGTCAGACCCATAAAAATATCGCGACCTTCCGGCACCTGACAAATCCCCAGCCGCACAATCTGATGGGGTTCACTTTTATGGATGGACTGCCCCTGGAACAGAATCCGGCCCCGCAGCGGTTGGATCAGCCCTGAAATGGTTTTTAAAGTCGTGCTTTTGCCGGCACCGTTGGCTCCCAGTATGGCAACGATCCCGCCTTCAGGAACCTGCAGAGTTATTCCTTTGAGGGCCTGTATCTTGCCGTAAAACGACTCTATCGATTTGAGCTCAAGCATGGGTTCGGGCTGTTCCTAAATAGGCTTCGATGACTTTGGGGTCCTTTTGGATTGCTTCCGGAGTTCCTTCAGCAATTTTAACGCCAAAATGCAGCACACATATCCGGTCTGAAAGCCCCATGACCAGACGCATGTCGTGTTCCACCAGAAAAACAGTGATTCCGCGTGTGTCCCGGATGGATTGGATAACTTTCATCAGGTTTTCAGTCTCCTGGGGATTCAGTCCTCCGGCCGGTTCATCCAGAAGCAGAACTTTTGGACTCAGTGCCAGTGCCCGGGCGAGTTCGACGCGTTTCTGGATCCCAAATGACAGATCGGTGACTTTCTGGCTCTCATATTCGTTCAATTCCAGAAACGAAATAATTTCAGAAGCGGTTTCTTTGTTTTGGACCTCCTCGGTTTTGGATTTACCCATCGCCAGACTATTGGTCAGCACACCTGATTTGAAAAAAAAGTGGCGGCCCACCAGGATATTTTCCAGCACACTCATTTCACCGAAAAGCTCGATATTTTGAAATGTCCGGGCAATCCCGCGCTTTGCGATTTGATGCGGTTTCAGAGAAACCAGATCTTCGCCTTCCAATAAAACGCGACCGCTGTCGGGTTTGTAGAGCGCATTAATAATATTAAATATGGTGGTCTTGCCGGCGCCGTTGGGCCCGATCAGCCCCACCAGGCCCCCCAC